>CBIHQO010000724.1:0-4020 GCA_966211735.1 uncultured Schlesneria sp. | reverse complement strand
GGCAGCGTGCCGTTCGACAATCGTGCCATGATCATCTTGGCTGTGTACTTGCCTTGTTGAATGGCCACCGGGGCGACTCCTGGCAGGGGCTTCCCCGCCTGATCGAGAGCCAGGGCCAGATCACCGATCACGAAGACTTCGGGATACTCGGTCAGGTGCAATTCGGCTGTCACGGGAACTCGTCCGCCGCGACCGACGGTCGATCCCGCGGCCTGCATCAAGACTTTTCCGAGGGGCGATGCTTCTACACCGGCCGCCCACAAAATCGTCTCGGTGAAGATGGTCTCCGTTTTGTCGCCAGTTTTTAGCTCGACGGTCCTGTCGTCCAGTCGCACCACACCCGCATTAACTCGAACATCAACATGCTTCTCTTTCAATTTCCGCTCGGCTTCGGCGGAAAGATCCTCCGGAAACGCCGCCAGGATTCGTGGCCCGGCATCAACCAATAAGATCCGGGCGTCGGAAGGCTGACACCGGCGAAAGTCACTCCGCAGCGTATGTCGAGTAATCTCCGCCAATGTCCCGGCCAGTTCGACCCCCGTCGGACCACCGCCCACGACGACAATCGTCAGCAGGGCACTGCGGCGAACGGGATCTTCTTCCCGCTCGGCAACTTCGAAGATACTCAGGATGCGGCGACGAATATCGAGTGCATCTTCCAGAGATTTCAGTCCGGGAGCGAGATCCGCCCATTCATTGTGGCCGAAATAGCCCGTTTGAGCTCCCGTCGCGATGATGAGTGAATCGTACGGCAGTTCGCCATCGGTCAGTTTCACGATCCGATTTGTGAGATCGAAGCCAACAACTTCACTCATCAGGACGCGGCAGTTTTTCTGATGTCGGACGATGGAGCGAAGAGGCACCGCGATGTTTGACGGCGACAAGCCACCAGTGGCGACCTGATAAAGCAGCGGTTGGAACAGATGGAAATTGCGACGATCAATCAGCGTGACATCCACCGCTCCACGTTTGAGCGATTCCGCGGCATTGAGTCCCCCGAATCCTCCGCCCACAATAACAACTCGATGATTTTCCATAATGCGGAAATGGTAGCGATTTGGCGCAGGGCGAGAAGAGCAGTGAGTTGATGGCCTGTTGAAACGCATTTGATTAGTGCGGTGCATCCGTCCTTTGGAAAGCAAATGGCATGGCTGATAGCGATGAGATCGGAACTTCTGCAATCGAGACGCTGCGCCGGGCGCGTCGATTGCCGGTTCGATTGAAGCGAGAGATCCCCTGGGGGCGCTCCATTGGCTGTGCGCTCTTTATGGGATTGTTGTTGACCAGCGTTGCATTCGGTTTCGGTTCGCTGGTTCGTCGGTTTCCGCAAGATGACGCGTGGCTCCCCTGGATAGTCATTGGCGTCTTTGGCTTCGTCGGACTGTGTCTGATCCTGAGCGGCATTCACCAATGGTTCGCGAGTCGCGTGCGAGAGACAATTCTAGAGGTCGATACCGAACAGATCTCGCTCGGTTCTACCGTGCAGGCTTGTTTTCGCCAGGAGGGGCCGGTCACGTTGAACTCGCTGCGCGCCAACCTGCGATGCATTGAGCGTCGTCATACGTGGAAAACACGCTCGAATTCGGATGGCGATTCCGAGAGGTACAAAACGACGGACGAGAAGCAGTTGTGGACCGAGAATATTCTGGACGAACAGCCGGGCAGCGTGCCGGCCGAAGAGTTCTGGGAGAAACTGGTCTCGTTCCAGATTCCGAACGAATATCCGGCATCACTCGATACGGACGACTTAGAGATTGTCTGGAAAATCGAGGTCTGGGGCCAAGTCCACCGCTGGCCCGATTTCATGCATCCATTCGTGATTCAAGTGGTCTAAAGACTATTCAGGCGTGTCGGCCAACGTCAGCTTTCGGAAGGCCAAGTCGGTCGTGGGATCGTGACCTTGCAGGCTGAAGTGACCGGCTGTCAGTCGCCGACCTTCTCGTGGATTCTCATTCTCCGGTCGCTCGTCGGTCCAATCCACGACCTGCACGCCATCGATCCATGTCGTCAAGTGCGGACCGTCTGCAACCAGCATCGCGGTGAACCATTTGCGGTCGCTCGAGATCACTCGACGTGCGGAAACTCGCTTGAAAATGGCCCCTGTGCCGTGATCGTCGGGCAGGGTCCGGTCGCCATTTTTAAATCCACTCTGGATTTGGAATTCGTAGCCGTTTGATGGGGCTTTCTCGGTCCCCGGCATGGCCCGAAAGAAGATGCCGCTGTTCAGCTTGTCGCCGTTGGTGATCGCTTCGAACTGCAGGACGAAGTTGCCGGCAGTTCGTTCGGTCTCCAGAAAACCGCGGCCATCTTTGACGTGAATGGTTCCGTCCTTCACGGTGAACTGACTCTTCGATCCAGCGACTTCGCGCCAGCCCTTCAACGATTCACCATCAAATAGCGGCTGTGTTCCCAATGGTTTGAGATAGATGTTGCGGAACTCAATCTTGCCACCGTTCATCTGCAAGCCGATATGACCGGTCTTCAGCGGCTTCTCGGTCGCGTCAGTGTATTCGAGGACCTGTTTACCATCGAAGGTAACAACGATCTTGGGGCCTTCCACGCGCACGTGAAATGAATGCCAATCCCCGTCACCAGTCACGGTGGGCTCGGGCTTGGCTCGTTTGACGAGACTGGCTGTTCCAAACGCGGGGTGTGTGTCGCACATATTCAGCTCGTAGCAATCAACAGCAGGATCTTTCGGATCGAATGCTGTTCGCAGAAAGATACCGCTGTTGCCACCCGCCGCGACTTTGTAATCGCAGCGCAGTTCGTAGTCGGCGAATCGCGTTGTTGTGCAGAGCAATCCAGGCTTGCCGGTGTCCGCGGAGATCACTCCGTCTTTGACGGTCCAGTTGAGATCGCTATTCGACTTCCAGCCAAACAACGTCTGCCCATCGAACAACCGAACCCAGCCCCGTTCGAGTTCGTCGCGCTTCAACCAGTTGTGGCCGTCCGCGGTGGGTTCTTCGAGGACTGGCGTCGCCGCGGTTTTGGTTACGGTGGGGCCGGGATTCGTCTTCGCCGGGCCGGCCGTCGCTTGAGCAACCTTCAGCTCATTTTTGACGGTCTCAACACCGACAACTGCGGCTGTCGTTTTGCCGGCTCTTTCTCGCTCCGCTTCTGAAGGGACTTCGCCTGATAACGTGGCGACCCCATTCCTGAAGCGGAACTCAATATCGTACTTATCCAACTTGCTGTCGATTAACGCGATCGCGATGTGCTCGCCAATCTCCGTGTTACTGGCGGCCGTCGTCGAGTCCGATTCGGACTGAACAGCCTGCTGTGGCTGGGGCGAGTCCGGCGCCTGTGCTCCACACCCCAGCAAAGCGACCAAGCACAGCACTACCAATCGATGGCACTTCATGATGCGACCTCAAGCGCGGAAGATTCGTACTATTTGTTTTGCATCATTGCCCATCGCAGATAGGCATTAATCCAGGGATCCAAGTCACCATCCAAGGCAGCCAGTGGATGTGATGTCTTGTAGTCCGAGCGGTTGTCTTTGCAGTACGATTCTGGATGCAGCACGTAGCTGCGGATGGTGCCGCCGCCGAATCCGATTCGCGACTTCTGGCCACGCTTGGCCGCCGATTCGTTTTCGCGTCGGTCCATTTCGATTTGATAGAGTTTGGCGATCATCATCTTGCGAGCCAAAGCTCGATTCTGATGCTGGCTACGCTCGTTCTGGCATTGGACCACGGTATTCGAGGGCAAGTGAGTCAGGCGAATGGCCGAGTCGGTCTTATTCACCTTCTGACCGCCAGCCCCGCCCGAACGGAAGATGTCTTCGCGGATTTCGAGCGGATCTTCCCATTTGATATCGACGGAATAGCTGTCGTCGAGTTCCGGTGTGACATCGACCGCCGCAAACGACGTCTGGCGACGATGTGCGGAATCAAACGGACTCATGCGGATCAACCGGTGGTTACCAGTCTCACCTTTCAGTAATCCATAGACGTACGGTCCACGTATGGCGAGCGTTGCCGAATGGATTCCCGCTTCTTCTGCGGGGGATGTTTC
>CBIHQO010000723.1:0-4021 GCA_966211735.1 uncultured Schlesneria sp. | reverse complement strand
CGTTTCCTGGCGGATTGCGCGCCTCAAGCAACGGTCATTGCGATCGATCACTGGAAAGGTAGCCCCGAACACGCCACCAATCCGGAACTCGCCCCACGATTGGAGCGACTGTATGAGGAATTCCTTTCTGCCTGCTGGTCCTACCGCGATCGCATCATTCCCCTTCGTGCCACAACCGACGCCGGCTTATGCGAGGTAAGCGATAACGGCATCATCCCCGACCTGATCTATCTGGACGCCGATCATTCTTACGACAGTGTCCTGTCCGATATCGCCTTGGCCAATCACCTGTTCCCCAAGACTCCGATTGTTGGCGACGACTGGGATTGGGAAACGGTTCGCCGCGCCGTCACAGAATCCTCGCGAGAACTCAACCGCGAAATGCAGACGGCCGGGACAGGATGGCGCCTCGCGCCGGGCCCTAAGAGCTAAGTCCGACACAACCTCCGGCCGACGCTATTGGGACAATGCTTCCTCTCGTCGCCAAGACGTTGGGCGAACGCGATTTGAGGTTATTGACACATCGACTTCCCCCAATCTCTTGGCGAGATTGCCTACGTAGAATCCGGCTGCTGACACAACTCCGCGGCTGCGTTTGCGTGGCAAGGTTTTCAACGCGAAGTCGCAAAGGCGCGAAGACGCAAAGAAGAAAGCAGATGTCTGCTGCATGACGCAACCTCTGTTTGTGTGGCACGTCCCTGAGTCTTCGAAGGGCGTGGTTAGGAGAGCGAAGACCACGCCCTTCCCAAAAGCGTCAGGGACGTGCCACCCACTGGGCTGGTGACACAACCTCCCGGCTGCGTGACACAACTTCCCGGCTGGTGCACTCATTGTATCAGAAGACGCTGGACCTCATTTGTCAAAGAACATCCCGCCTGGCGGGTTCGAAACTCAGGATTCTCGGAGTTCGGTATGCCTCAGCTATGAAGGCTGATTGGCACCCAATTCGGATCTTCTTGTCGCATAGCCTGGGGCGCGGATCAATCCCCTATTTCAAGTATTAGGGCCATTTTCTCGAAGGTTTCTTGGTGGCCGTCGTGTCGGCGACGGAGGCGACTTATTCCATTGCCGGCGACTTTGATTCGCCGGGGCCCGTTCGTCGCGTGAACTGGATGGAATTCCAGAAGCGGTCTCGTTCCGTCGTGGGTTCTTCCTTGTCCCACGTCACTGCCAATTCGATCACGACATTGTGGTGGAGGAACAGTCGGGACCGTTGGTTGCCCTTCGGGCCAGCGACGAGAAAATCAAGCCCTTGATGTCCGTTGTGGCGAATATTGGACTGCTGTTCGATCTTCCGGCGATTGGCAATGAGTTCAGCGGCTCTGGCAAGCAACATTGGCACTGGCTTTGCGGCAGTGGTCCCTTTGGGGAATATGTAGCAATTCACATGAACCGCGTAGGGATGCTCCCCGGCTATCCGGATGGCGTAAAAGTCGTCAGCCGCGTCGCGAGTCGGAATCTTCTGCAGGGCATTTGGGACCTCCACCGAGAACCCACCGACGCGATGTTGAAAAGACTGCCACTCCGTCGTTTGAGCCACAGGCACTTTGTTCGAAGTTCGAGGCCAGAACAGAATCGCACCAACCACCATAACGGCAACCAATCCAAGCCCGCCACCGATAACAAGCAGGCCGACAGACGAACCTTTTTTGGCTTTCGTCGTCTTCTTGCGAGACTTCGCCGACCGCATCCGAGATGCAGGCTCTTCGGTGAATTCATCCTCTGCATCACCAAGGTCAGGGACACGGATAACCTCGCCGCAGCCAGGACATTTGATCCGCTTGCCACGCTTCTCTTCCGAAACGCGTAAGATCTTCCCGCAATCACAACTAACGCCAACAGACATTATTCACTCGGAATGTTTCGGTACAAGAGGCTCAGGCTTCCACTGGTTTGCCACCCTTTTTGTGTCATCAAACAGAAATGGTTGCTGCACAGTTGGTTTCGTCAGTCAGTCCCGAAGAGTAGGTGTTCAGTGGTTCAACTGACTGTGGGTCTAGTCGTCTTTGATATCGACGCTGGGGCGAGCATCGATCGACCCGTCCGTTCGGCGTAGTCGCCGAACGTCCCTGAATCCGAGGACGCCGAAGAAGCTCTCTCACTTTCGATCCCTGATGAAGATCAAGTAGTCAAGGACGGATTCAAATTTTTGCTCAGTCATGCCTTCGTAAACCCATACATTCGGCTCGGCATTCTCATTTGTCCAAACAAGATAGATAAGGTTCTCTGGAACTCCATCGGTGATTCCGAATAGCGTTAATTTGTCATCTGGAAACCTCATCGGAGCCGAATCTGCCCAATTGTCTCGCAGAGCATCGTGATACAGTAGCACTTCTCCAGACTGCATTGCCTCGCCAATGTCATCAACCCCCAGCCAAATTCGATGAGCCGTGTCCCATTTGCCGGCATAACCAAAGCGGGCTCGAAGCATCGGCGTCAGCTCACGGCGAACATTACTGTCGAAGGTCGGAAGCGATGTGGCTACCCCTGGGGGCTGAATCCGCATTTCCAATTCCTCGCTCAATCCCAAGGTGCGCAATAAGGCCTCGGCCTCTCGTTTTCTTCGAGGGAAATCATCTCGGATCGACTGCATGACGCGAACTACATCATCATTTACATGTGAGGTCATATGTTACACTTGTTAACGGAATAATGATACTTTGTTATACAACGAACCTATTGGAATACCATTCAGTAAGCCACCCAAATAAGAATTGACGCTTGGCAAGAGTGCCATTGCACGGTCAGGCACCGCAGCGCCCCCAGCTGCTGCATCAGGGACATGGCCGACAACTTTATTCTCGAACCTCTTCGGATACTTGGCGCGCATGCTACGGGTCCAAATACTCGAGGCAATTTCTTCCGCTTGCGTCAATGCCCGACGCGCCATTGAACCACCTGCATTTACAATCTCTTGATTCCATGCTTGGACGAAGCGCATTAGTTGCTTCGCTTCAGCCGATCCAACAGGAAATTTATTCTTGATTTTCAGAATTATTTCGCCTGCCTCGTCTACAATTTCCGTGCATAGATTATGCACAAGTATTTCTAGTTCGCCGATCTGGTAAACGTGTTCACCTCGGACTTCGATGTTGTAGACTTGCGCGGATTTGTGGATCACATCACTGGTCACGATTCCAACTGGTCCGTCACTGCCGAGAAGTTGTTCACCAATCGTCAATTCTCCCAGTGGAACGAAATCACCGCGGTCCACTGACCAGATTGGGTGAATCGCGGTTCCTTCGATCGTCGATCCCCCTTCAAGCGTGATCCGCGTGGTTGCAGAAACCTTTTGAGTGACGAAACGCCCGGTAACTATCTCGCCGTCGCCATTGGCTAGCAATGGGCACGGTTGCAGATCGACGATCGTTGCGACTCCCGCGAGGTTCAATTCGGGCAAATTGATTGTCATGGAACGGCCAGGCTGAAGGGTAAACGACTCTACCCAAGACCATGGCCTAAGCAGTTCGATATCCACGACTGTACCGTCTTCTCGGCGGACGACAAAACTGATTTTGGCCCAGGTCAATCGGTCGGGTTCTGGCAGGCTGTGATCGTAGTCCCACGATTTGGGGTTTTTCGTTGCAATCCGTGCCCCCAATGGAAGGTTCTGAATTGCCACCTGTGTCGATGTCCGTTTTAGCGTGATCACAGGCGGGAGTTTCGAATCCTGTTCTGTCTGAAAAGCGGTCGCTATCCCGGTTTCGCTGATTGTCAGAACGCCGCTGTAGCTGCAATCGTCTGGTAGCTCCGAAACGGTGACCATTGTGTCCGCAACGAAACAACCACCGATTCCCAAGGCGTTCCCCAAGGCACGGAGCGCTCCCCCCATCGCGCCTCCAAAGGACACATTCTTGACAAAATCTCCGAATGTCGCCTTGCCATCCGTGGGGTTGATCGCCTTTGCCAAACCGGTCGTTCCCAGCCAAAGGACTGCGGAACTGACCATGCCGTTGCCGATCGCTCCGGCATATGTGCAGGCCGAAAAAGGTGCCGCTGCGACCAACGAGACTGCGATCGC
>CBIHQO010000722.1:0-4025 GCA_966211735.1 uncultured Schlesneria sp. | reverse complement strand
TCAGCCCTTCGCCCTTCGCCCTTCGCCCTTAGCCCCCTTCATCCCGCTAGTCAGTATGTCTGCGGCAGCGTGGCAGGTCGGCCTTCAGGATGTTAATATTACCGATCTTTTGAGAAATCCCATCGCACAAGATCGCTGCGAAGACCCTCTGCGCTACTACAACTGACTCCAAGGAACACCTCACGATGGCCGTCTTTCTGGGGATCGATATCGGAACGAGCGGCACGAAGACGCTCGCGATTGATGAAGAAGGCGCGGTCCTCGCCTCGGCCACCGCCGAATACCCGCTGATGTCTCCTCGTCCAGGCTGGTCCGAGCAAGACCCAGAAGACTGGTGGGAAGCGACGATCACGACCATCAAGAAGGTCATGAAAGCCGGCAAAATCAAGCCCGATGATATTGCTGGGATTGGACTTAGCGGCCAAATGCACGGCAGCGTGTTCCTGGACAAGCAGCATAACGTCATCCGTCACGCGCTGCTGTGGAACGATCAACGAACCGGTGCCGAATGCGTCGAAATCGAGAACAAAGTCGGCGGGCGAGCCAAGCTGATTGAACTGGTCGCGAACCCCGCTCTGACCGGTTTCACCGCTCCGAAGATTTTGTGGCTGCAGAAGAATGAGCCCAAGAACTACGCCCGGACCACGCAGATCCTCTTGCCGAAGGATTTCATTCGGTTCCGTCTGACGGGTGAATTCGCGACCGATGCCAGCGATGCCTCGGGGACATTGCTGCTGGACGTGCGAAATCGTCAGTGGTGCAAGCCGCTGCTCGACCGACTCGACATCAAGGCATCGTTGTTGCCGAAGGTTTACGAGTCGGAAGATATCACGGGCAAGCTGTCCGAAATCGCGGCCAAGCAACTGGGCCTGAAGGCGGGAGTGCCCGTGGTGGCCGGTGCCGGTGATCAGGCGGCGGGTGCCGTCGGTAACGGGATCGTCAAACGCGGCATTATCTCGGCCACGATGGGAACCAGCGGCGTTGTGTTCGCTCATAGCGACGACGTGCAGATCGATCCGAGCGGGCGAGTTCACACGTTCTGCCATGCTGTTCGCGGCAAGTGGCACGTGATGGGCGTGGTGCTGTCCGCCGGTGGCAGCCTGCAGTGGTACCGCAACCAGTTCGCCGAGACCGAAGTTTCCGCCGCCAAGAAGATCAAAACCGACCCGTATAACATCATTACCGAACAGGCAGCAGAAGCCCCTCCGGGATGCGAAGGGCTGTTCTTCCTGCCGTATCTGACGGGCGAACGAACTCCGCACGCCGATCCGAATGCTCGCGGTTGCTGGGTCGGCCTCAGCCTGCGACACGGCCGATCCGCCATGATCCGTTCGATCATGGAAGGGGCCACGTATGCGATGCGCGACTGCCTGGAAGTGATCAACGAAATGCGGATCCCGATCCGCGAAATCCGTTTGTCGGGTGGTGGGGCTCGTAGTGAATTCTGGCGTCAGATGCAGGCCGATGTGTATGGTCGCCGTGTCAGCGTGATTAATGCTGAAGAAGGTCCTGCGTTCGGAGCGGCCCTGCTGGCTGCATCGGGCACGGGTCGATACAAGAGCGTCGTGGAAGCCTGTTCTGCCCTGATCAAGGTCACCGGCAGCACTGATCCACAAGCCGAAGCGAAGCGAATTTATACCAAGTCCTATCCGATGTACGGTAAACTGTACAAATCCCTGAAGAGTGATTTCGTCGAGATCGCCAAGATCGTTGCTGAATCCTGAGTCAGCGGTTGAGATAGGGGTGAAGTCATGTCGGCACTGTATTTGACAGAGGACGATGTGGCGTGGTTGCTTGATATCGACACGGCCATCGAGTGTGTCGAGGAAGCGATTCGCCAACTAGGATCAGAACGAGCCGAAAACCAGCCGCGCCGACGGGTGCGCGGCGGCGAAGGTTCGATGCTGCACGTGCTATCCGCCGGAGCCGAGTACCTGGGCTACACCGGTTACAAGGCGTACTCGACAACCCGCGCGGGGGCTCGATTTCAGTTCGGGTTGTTCGACGCGAAGACCGGTCAGCCTGCGGCGTTGATCGAAGCGAGCTTGCTCGGTCAGATGCGAACGGGAGCGGCTTCGGGTGTGGCCACCAAGTATATGGCTCGTCCCGATGCCAAGATCGTCGGTTGCTTCGGCACCGGCCTGCAGGCCCGCTCGCAACTGAAAGCGGTCTGCAGCGTGCGGCGAATTGAGCGCGTCGAGGTCTATGGACGAAGCGATGACCGGAGACAGCGCTTTGCCGACGAAATGGCCGAGTTGTGCAATGTTCCGATCACGGCAATGCATTCACCCGACGAAGTCGCCGCCGAAAAAGACATTGTGATCTGTGCGACGACCAGCAACGTGCCACTGTTCGATGGTCACGTGCTGTCAGAGGGAACGCATCTCAACGTCATCGGCAGTAACTATCTGGCGAAGACAGAAATCGACGTGACGACAGTTCGTCGAGCAGATCATATCGTCTGCGACAGTATCGAAGCGTGCAAACTGGAAGCGGGCGACTTTGTGCCAGCGTTGGAAGACGGCAGCCTCGCCTGGTCACGAGTCCACGAGTTGTCCGAGGTCGTGCATGGGCGCGAAACTGGTCGTGCCAACTCCGACGACATCACTCTCTTCAAGTCTGTTGGCCTGGCGTTGGAAGATCTCGCAGTGGCCGTACGAATCCTGGAGAAGGCACGGATCGAAGGAATCGGCCAGCCGCTGCCGTTCTGATCGGTGGACCTGTTCGGTCACGAGACCGCAATGAACTGATGCCGCCGCATGTTAATGATGTCTCGTAGATGCGGTTCGATGGGACATGAACGGTATCGCGCAGTCGTCCATTCTGAACGGTGTCGACATGTCAGTGGAAACGATCACGCATCGGAACTCGGCAGAGCCTGAGGTCCCCCGCTGGATACCTCGCGTGTTGAACGCGGCGGCGATTTATAACTTGGCGTGGGGTCTGTTCACCCTGTTCTTTCCGCAGCTGTTGTTTCGGTGGGCGGGAATGGCCTCGACGAATTATCCGTCCATCCTGCAAGCATTGGGCATGGTGATCGCGGTGTACGGGATCGGCTTCGCGATGGCGGCCCGCGATCCCGTGAACCAGTGGCCGCTGGTACTGGTTGGTCTATTGGGGAAGGTCTTCGGACCGATCGGATTTGTCTATGCCGTGGCAATCGGAGAATTGCCGTGGTGGTGGGGAATCAACATTCTCACGAATGATCTGATCTGGTGGATCCCTTTTACCGCGATCATCCTGCACGCGATTCGAATCCAGGACGCACGACGAAACTCCACCGGGCTGACGCTGGTAGATGCGTTGAAGCAGGCACGGACTCAAACGGGCGAGTCGATGTACGAATTGTCTCAGCGACAGGAACTGCTTGTGGTTTGCGTGCGACATTCCGGATGCACCTATTGTCGCGAAGCCCTGGATGACTTGTCTCGACAGAAGGCAGAGATTCAAGCGGCCGGTGTCCGTCCTGTCATCGTCCATATGGGGAGCCTTGACCAGGGCCAGCAGATGCTGCGTGAGTATGGGTGCGAAGAATTCGATCAAGTCAGTGATCCGACTCGCCGTGTCTATCAAGCTCTGGAACTTCGATTGGGGACACTCGCTGAACTGTTTGGTCCGCGTACTTTTTGGCGGGCCCTGGCCGAAGGAACCGTCTTTCGCTTCGGTTTCGGACGCATCGTTGGCAGCGCTCTGCAAATGCCGGGGGCGTTCCTGATCCGTGACGGGCGAATCGTCAAAGCCTATCGACATGCGTTCTCGGGCGATCGACCGAACTATGTTGAACTTGCTTGTCCACTGAACAGTTCGATCGGTTCCCATTGATTGTCACGGCACGAACGCGGAGCACTTGGGGTGGATCAACCCAATATCTTCTTGCGATGGGCGATGTACCACTTTGCTGGTGGCGACGCTTATCTGCTGGGGTTGATGGCGTTCGTTGTGGCTCAAGTCGCTTTAACTCGTACAAGCGGCCCGCACGGACGACCGTGGCTGAACAACGGCGGTGGAAACACGTTGATTTTGGC
>CBIHQO010000721.1:0-4028 GCA_966211735.1 uncultured Schlesneria sp. | reverse complement strand
GACAGACGACATATTTCGCAGCGGATTGCACACCAACACGATTCAGCAGTTCGCGAGTCGAAACGCCTTCCCAGACGTTGCCGAGTCGCGACCACTTTGTGACGCAGTGAAAATCGGAAAAGACGCGAGTCGTCGGCAGGGCTTTGAATTCGGGGAGCGTCTGGGTTAGTGGTCGATCGACCAAGCCGAAGATCTTCAGTTTCCAATCGGTGATGTCTTCCAGCGGCGGACCAAAGGCGTCCAGAACCGGCCACTTGCGCGTTCTCGATTGGCCCGGAGGGATTCGATTCGCGCGGCGTGTGTCGGGACTAATCACGATGCCAGCGTCCATTTGACCTGGAGTGGCGGGCTCTGCGTGCTGATACTTCGGATCTTCGTGATTGAGCATCGAGGTGACCTATCGACCGGCAGTTTCGTTGAGTTCGGCCAACTCTACCAGCAGTCGTTCGAGTTGGTTCAGATATTCTGCCGGTTGGAGCGACTGTTTTTGGGCCTTCAGCTTTTGAATCGCATCTTCCAAGCCGTCTCGCTTCTGACGGACTTCCAGTGGCAATGCCTGATCCGACACATTGCGCACCAGATGCCATTGATGAGCACGCTGGCCGTCGAGCGGCTTGCCGTCGGACGTTTGTTCGATCGGAGTCAGACCACGAAACTGATCGCTGCGGACTCCTTGTCCATCTCCGGTATCGTCCAGGACGGCGTGTTCCGTCAGCAATCGGCCGTCGGTGGAATAGTACTCGGCCGTTCGGCGGGCCGCTTTGAGGAAGGCTTCCCAGAGAGACGTTTGATCGTCTTTGTCGAGATCGGCAGTCGGGTCGACGATGGCCTGAGACATGAAGTCGCCAAACCGTGCGAAGTTTTGTTCTGCCCCGCTCTTGGTTGAGGCGATAACCACTCGCTTGGGCGACGCGAGCGCTGTCACGAAGGGAGCACTCGCGGAGGCGCAGTTGATGATGGCCATGGGCCGATCGACGGGTTTAAGCCAATCTGCCAGTTCGCGGGCGGTGACATCTGGCCCTCGGAGATTGAAGCGGGCCTCGCGGCGATCGAACGTGCCGTGTCCGATCATCACCAGCCAGAGTTCGATCCCCGGCGATTTAGCGGCCTGATCGATGGCCGAACGCAATCGCTGCCGGTCCGTTTCGGTGGCGTCAGCATCACGACCGATGACGACCACATACAGGCCCGCTTGACGTGCAGCAGCTATCCACCGATCAGCCCATTCGGCGAACATCGATTCGAATTGTTCGACTCCGGACGCTCCCACAACGACGATCATTGTCGGTGTTGTGCTGACCGCTGTTTCATCAGCACGAACGGAATGCGCGACGAGCGCGAACAGAATCGGCAGCAGCATCCCGACAAGACAGATTCGTGACAGGGAGCCAGCAACGAATCGATGCCACAGTTCAATCATGGCAGTCCCTTCCAGCGACGCAGCGCCCATTCGCCGCACAAGCAGCCGACGATGGCTGCGAGCACCCACGGTTGGTGCCATAACGGCGTCGTATACGTTTCGGACAGCGGAGCTTGCCGAGTCGGTAATGAACGAACGAAGGACTCTATGTTGGCAATCGGAATGACTTGGCCTCCTGTTTGTTTCGCCAAGCGTTCCATCAATTCGATGTCGGGCACAACTCGTTCGAATTCTTGAGCGGACGGGTCGGACACCCAGCCTGTCTCCGATTTACCCAGCGGCTTGCCATCGCCATCAGTCACTTCGACCGCGGCTCGGTAGCTGCCGGGCATGCGTGAGGCAAACGTCGATTCATACAACCCCGCTTCGTTCAGAGAGGGCTCGGCGGGTTGAACAATCGACGACCCATCGGGAAGTTTCAGCGTGATGTTGACGGCGGCGTTATCCTGCGGCTGGAATTCCTGACTGCGTACGCGAGCTTCCACTCGTGTGAGCGGTTGACCGGATTCGTCCTGAGAGACCGCTCGCAAGTCAATTCGATCGGGAACGTCAGCGATCAACCAACGGACCATTTGTCGCCAGGCCTTGCCCAAATCATCGCGTTCGCGTTGGGCATCGGTGCGGTTCAGTTGCCAGCGCCAGAGGTCACCGACCAGCAGAGCGGCACAGCGACCACGACCGAATCGTTGCACGGCCAGCGCCGGGTGCGCCTGGTTCGCGGCATCCAACACTTCGGCAATGACGGTGGCCCCTGGCTTCAGAGCACCAGCGCGATTGACGGTTAAGAACGCGGGCAATTCCTTGAGTCGACTTTGTTCTTCCACTTCGGTCGAACGGAGCCGCGCCCAGGGCTGCAGCCAACCGTCGCGAGTCAGCGACAGGCGATAGCCGGTTGGAGACGGCGCCGCTTCGTTTGTATCGAGATACAGGGGCAACATCCGGCCCACTGGTGTTCGTTCGTAGTTCCCCTGGCGGAACGACTCGGCACCCCCCAGCATCAGCAAGCCACCACCTCGCTCGGAGACGAATCGTTCCAGCAGCGACATTTGGTCGCCGGAGAAAAACCCCGCCTCCAGGTCGTCGACGATGACCGCGTGGAACTGGAACAGATCTTCGGCCTTCTTGGGAAAACCGCTGCGAAATTCGTTCGGGTCTCGAGTATTGATGCGAACGAGGACCGGTTGGTCGTACCGTTCGGTCTCTTCTCCCGTGCGATCAAAGCCCCGAAAGAGAGGATTCGTCGCTTCGCCGTCACGGCTGCGCCAATCAAATTTTGGCTCGCGACGGGCGACGCGGATGATGCCGGTCATCTTGACTTGTTCGTCGGATTCAATGGCCCGATTGAGGAACTTAAACTCCCAATTCGGGCGACCGGTCAGATAGAGCACTCGGTAAGGACCACTGCCACGATCGACGGAGACCAAGCGTTTGTTGTTGGCGGCTGTCGATTCCTTGTCCGTGGCGAGCGAATCGGTCTCAATTTTGACTTCGTAGAAGGACAAGCCAGGCCGAGTCGGTCGGAACTGGAACCGAAAGGCAAGCGGTGCGCCATCGGGACCGAATGTCTGCGTCTCTTCTTTCACCTTCGCACCACTCTCATCCAGCAAGGTCGCTTTGACAACTGCCTTACCGAGGCCGACTTGAGCGACATCGGCCTGGATGGTGACCGGGGCATCTTCGAACGCGGTTGTCGTCACGGTGACGTGCGAGATAGCGAGATCGCGGTGTGCGGCAGCGCTGCCCACCACGACGGGATAGATGGGACAGAGGCCCGTCGTGTCGATCTCCGACGAGCCCGGCGTCGTCGAGATTCCGTCTGTGAACAACAGCGCCCCTGCCAGCGGGCGATCTCGAAAACGATCCTTCAAACTCGACAAGACAGATTTCAGGTTTGTGAGTGGACCATCGAAATCGAGTTTCGAGAAGTCACTGACACCCTGAAGTCCCGAATCAAACAGATACCGTCGCAATTCGAAATCCTGCGACAACCGCACCTGCCACGGAGTCTGCTCGTCGGTCAGGCGTTTCTTCAGTTGAGTTCCCCGCGACTCGATCGCTTGCGGGTCACGAATCGTCAGACTTTCGCTGTTATCGGCCAGCACGGCAAAAAGGTTAGCGCCAGGTCGAGCCCGCTGACCACTCCACAACGGCTCCAGCAAACAGGCCAGCAACAGTACAAGCGCGATTCCTTTGAGTGACGCGGCCCACCAGCGCGTCCGACTGTCGAGTGCAGCGGTCCGATAGCGTGCGATCACGATCACAGCGGCGACCACGCCGATGGCGATCGCCGGGCCCAACCATTCTTGACTGCCGAAGATTACCGAAGCCAGCATGCGACCTACTTATCCTTCCCGCTGCCAAGGCGTTCGTAGTAACTCTTCACCAGTTCTCGATACCGGCTGGGGATGGGGTCGCGATCGACGGGGACCAGAGAATCGGGCGTTTCGCGACGAGAGATCTCTTCTGACAATTGCCGCTGCAGTTCAATCATGGGCTCATGCACCGTGGTCTTAACCAGATCCCAGTTGGGTGTCTGAGAATGCCTTTTGAATTCGGCTCGCAGACTGCGGGCGCGTTCGCGTACCTTGCTGACATCGGCTTGCAACTT
>CBIHQO010000720.1:0-4033 GCA_966211735.1 uncultured Schlesneria sp. | reverse complement strand
ATTGGCAAAGCGTCGCAGTTCGGGGATGGAATTATCCACGACCACGAACTTGTCAGTCAGTTTTTCCTTCAGTTGTTCCGCTCGTTCAATCGACATCGAACCACAACTCCGCGACATTGCCAATCACTCGAATGCCAGACATCCTCGACCGGCACACCCCCAAGATTCTCTGAGAACCGCAGCCCGAAATCAAGCGGGGGCAACGATCTAGTGCTGACAGCACTGACGTCGCGCTTTGAAACGTGGGTTAGACTCAGTGGATTTCTGCCCGCGGGACGCCACATTGCCGGGGCGGATTGAAAATGGGTGCCTAACAGGGGAACATGCCGTCGTGAGATTGTCCGAACTATTCTTGATTGAAAACTGCGACCAATTATGGCCGAGAGCGTAGCCGCCCCGCCCCTCGTGGGGATCATCATGGGGAGCAAATCCGACTGGGACACGATGAAGCAGGCGGCGGAAGTCCTGACGGAGTTTCAGATTCCGCACGAATGCCGCGTCGTTTCGGCTCATCGCACCCCGGATTTGATGTGCGAATACTCGAAGACTGCGGAATCACGGGGTTTGCAGGTGATTATTGCGGGGGCAGGCGGCGCGGCCCATCTGCCTGGAATGGTTGCTTCTCAGACGGTCTTGCCGGTGTTGGGGGTGCCTGTTCAGAGTCGCGCATTAAGCGGATTGGATTCACTACTATCCATCGTCCAGATGCCGGGTGGCATTCCTGTGGGGACGCTGGCGATTGGCGAGGCGGGGGCCAAGAACGCGGGATTGCTGGCGGTGCGGATTCTGGCGGCATCTCGACCGGAATTGCGAACCAAGCTGCATGACTTTCAATCTCGTCAGGAAGCCCGCGTGCTGGGGGAATCGCTCCCATGACGCAGCCAATTTTGCCCGGAGCGACGCTCGGTGTGCTCGGGAGTGGACAATTAGGCCGGATGTTCGCGATTGCCGCGCGGCGATTGGGCTACCGTGTCCATGTGCTGTCCCCCGACGACGACACACCGACCGGTCAGGTGGCTGACCTGGAAGTGCGAGCCGACTATCTGGACCTGGCGAGTGTCGAAGCGTTCGCCAAGGGGGTGTCGGTCGTCACGTTTGAATTTGAGAACGTCTCCGCCGAGACGACCCGGATTTGCGAACAGTTTGCCCCGGTGCGTCCGGCGGGTTCGGTCCTGTTCACGTCGCAGAATCGGAGGCGCGAGAAAACCTATTTGCGGGATGCGGGATTACCCGTCACGCCGTTCGTGGCTGTGGAGAGCGTCGAAGAACTGCAAGCGGCCCTGACACAATTGGGAACACCCGCCGTCCTGAAAACGGCCGACTGGGGTTACGACGGCAAAGGTCAGACAGTGATTCGATCGCTGCAGGAGGCCCCCGCCGCTTGGACCAAGCTCAACGCGCCGCATGCGATCCTGGAGGCATTTATCGACTACGAAAGCGAATTGTCGGTCGTCGCTGCCCGTGGTGTGAACGGTGATTTCGCCAGTTATGGTCCGATCGGAAATTCGCATCGCAATCACATCCTGGACGTGTCGATCTGTCCCGGTCGTGTCCCTGAGCATGTCGCCGCCGAGGCGGTCGAGATTGCGCGGGCTGTGCTGGAGCGAATGGATGTTGTCGGCGTGCTATGTGTCGAGTTCTTTCTAACTCGAGACGGACGGCTTTTGATTAATGAGACGGCTCCGCGACCGCATAACTCGGGGCATCTGACAATCGACGCCCATGTCACGTGTCAGTTCGAACAGCAGGTTCGAGCCATCTGTGGATTGCCCTTGGGTTCCAGCGAGCAACGCAGTCCCAGTGCGATGGCCAACTTGCTGGGTGATGTGTGGGCGAACGGAGAGCCGAACTGGCCGGCGCTGTTGGCTTATCCCTCGGTGAAGCTGCATCTGTATGGCAAACGCGAAGCACGCCCCGGCCGCAAGATGGGCCATTTGACGGCTCTGGCCTCGACGATTGCTGAAGCGGAACGGATTGCGATTGCTGCTCGTGATGCCCTGACGCGAAAGTAACTGTGACGAATCGCGACTGCGTGACAGCGAGTGCGACCGGCGTGTCAGTGAACCATTTTATCAGTGGAAGTGTCCAATCGCCGGTCGCCAATGTATTCCAGAGTTTCTATTGATCGAGCCCGGATACTTTGGATCGAGCCGTTGATCAGGTGCCTGACGTTCGGGCTGTACGATCAACAGTTCTGTTAGAATTGCTCTCTTGCCAAATTTCATGCGCCCGACTGGATCGTTCCGATGAACACGACACAACTTCGCAAACTGGGCGTTCCTGATGAATGCCTGACCACGGTGATCCAGGGGATTCAGCTTGCCGCTGCGGGGGAACTGCGCGGCAAGCAGATCAAGGACCGGATTTCGGCGGCGCTCAAACAGCCTGCGGATTACCTGGCGGATCCGTACTTCGGGGAGTTTGCTCAGCATTTGGTCGATGCGGCCAATTTCGTGCGACCCGCTCCAATTTCGTTTCAGCAGTGGGGGACCGACATTGATGCAGCCTGCCAATCGCAAATGCGACAGGCGTGTTCATTGCCGATGGCGGTCGGTGCCGCGTTGATGCCAGACGCTCATATCGGCTATGGGATTCCGATCGGTGGCGTGCTGGCTCTGGACAATGCCGTTGTGCCTTATGCTGTGGGTGTGGATATTGCCTGCCGCATGAAGCTGTCCGTTCTGGATATTCCGACGCTGCAGCTCACGGATAATTTTCATCGATTCAAGACGGCGCTTCAGAATGGAACTCGTTTTGGAATCGGATCGGTCCATGAGAAGCCACAGGATCACGGTGTGATGGACTCTGACTGGTCGATCAGCCGAGTCACTCGCGAGCACAAGGAAAAAGCGTGGAAGCAGTTGGGGACGTCGGGGTCGGGAAACCACTTCGTCGAATTCGGTGTGCTGACGCTGGGGCAACGCGATGACGAACTGGGACTCGATGCGGGCGAGTACGTGGCACTGCTCAGTCATAGCGGGAGTCGAGGTACCGGCGCGGCGGTGTGCGATACCTATAGCAGCATTGCTCGAAGCCGACTGCCGAAGCAATTCGAAGATGTCGGTCGCTTGGCCTGGTTGAGCATGGACGATGAGGCTGGTCAGGAATACTGGGCGGCAATGAATTTGATGGGTGACTATGCCGCCGCCAATCACGATGTGATTCATCGCCTGGTGTCGAAGCTGCTGGGCGCTCGGATCATTTCGGGCGTGGAAAATCACCATAATTTCGCCTGGAAAGAAACTCACGGAGGTCGTGAGGTGATCGTTCATCGCAAGGGGGCCACCCCCGCCGGGGCAGGAGTCTTGGGAGTCATTCCGGGATCGATGGCGGATCCTGCGTTCGTCGTTCGTGGCAAGGGGAACGAGGCATCGCTGCTGTCTGCCGCACACGGGGCAGGGCGGCGAATGAGCCGCACGGCCGCTCGCGAGAAGTATAGCTTCCGGGCCGTACAGAAGGATCTAGAAGTGAAAGGGGTGAAGGTGTTGTCGGCTGGGGCGGACGAAGTGCCGTATGTCTACAAGAACATCCTGGAAGTGATGGCTGCTCAGGATGACCTGGTGGAAGTGGTCGCTCGTTTCGATCCGAAAATCGTCAAGATGAGCGACGACGGGCGCAACGAAGACTGATCGACGCAGCGACTTCTTTACGTGTCGCGATGAGACATGGGTTAGACGCAGCAGGTTTTGGCTCGCGGGATGCCACAGTTAGTTAGGATGCGGTCTAAAACGCGTTGCCATCGTCTGAGAACCCCGGCGGGATTTGATCACTGCGGAACCGTTCCTCTGCCCAGGGATCCCCACGCATGTGATACCCGCCCTGTTCCCAATACCCAGCGCGGTCATGCTCGACGAGTTCGATGCCACTGATCCATTTCGCGCTTTTCCATGCATACAGTTGTGGTACCATTCCTCGCACGGGGCCGCCGTGTTCCAGCGTGATCGGTGCCCCATCGTGCAAGTACGCCAGCAGGCAGTCTGGCTGCAGGAAATCTGCGAGCGGTAAATTGGTGGTCCAGCCATTGTCGTACCCA
>CBIHQO010000719.1:0-4036 GCA_966211735.1 uncultured Schlesneria sp. | reverse complement strand
GGTCGATTGGGCGACGCGCTTCGGCATGGGGCAGCGAACTGGAATCGATTTGCCATCCGAAGGGGTCGGGCATCTACCGTCTCCGGAAGAGATGGTCAATGGGCATCGACGTCGCTGGTATCCGAGCGACACACTCGGCTTAGTTATTGGTCAAGCCGACCTGCTCGTGACTCCGCTTCAAATGGTGCGAGCGATGGCGGCTGTCGCCAACGGAGGCCAACTGGTCACGCCACACCTGGCGGGAGAAGTCGGTCCCGTTTCGATGAGTGATGCACCATCATTCCGGCCGGTCTTTTCGCACCCTGAACCGCAGCCGATTGAGGGCCTGCAAAGCGAAACGCTGGCTCATGTTCGCGAAGGGTTGGAAAAGGTCGTGAATCACCCCAGTGGCACGGCGTACAAGACAGTTCGAATGAAAGAGATTCGCATCGCTGGGAAGACGGGAACCGCGGAATCAGGATCGATGGATCATGCCTGGTTTGCGGGCTATGTTCCTGCGGAACGACCTCGCGTGGCCTTCGTAGTTGTGTTGGAGCAGGGTGGTGGCGGCGGAAAGGCGGCGGGGCCAGTGGCGAAAAAATTTGTCAGTTGTCTGCTCGACCTGGGGCTGGTGACTCCGGTGACGGACTTGGCCCGTGAGTAGCTGACTTGAGGTTTGCCGCACTGCTGATGTTTCCTTTGTTCACTGATACGCGCCGAACGGTGATGAAGTCGCTACAGTGCTGCCGCTGTGTTGCTGTTTATGGCCTTTGATTTGGAATCGCGAGCATGCCTGACGAGCCCATTCCTGCGGTTGCGCCAACAACCTTGCCGCGTGTCCTGGGTCTATTTGACGCGACGATGATGGTCGTCGGTTCGATCATCGGGTCGGGAATTTTCTTGAAGGTCGGCAATGTCGATCGTGCATTGCAGCAATATGGTTTCATCCCAATTCTGAGTGTGTGGGTTGGCGTCGGGATTGTGACACTTTGTGGTTCGCTGGCCCTCGCCGAACTCGGCGCGATGTATCCTCACGCTGGTGGACCCTATCTGTATCTGCGAGAGGCGTATGGTCGACTTCCCGCGTTCTTGTGGGGTTGGACCGAGTTCTGGGTGGTCCGTACGGGGTCTGTGGGGGCCCTCGCTTGCGCGACAGTCATCTACTTCACCGAGCTGGTGCCGTTGCCGGGATGGGGCCAGGCGACGATGGCGGTTGGGATCGTCATCGGTCTTTCGGCGATCAATATCTTCAGCACTCGTTGGGGTGCCACTGTTCAGAACATTGCAACAGTCGCCAAGGTTGTGTTCCTGGCGGGGTTAATCGTGTTGCCGGTGATCATGGCGAAGATCCAGCCCGAAAACCTGCATCCGATGTGGACATCGCCCCCAGATGGAGGTGCGGCCAGCCTGAGTTTCTGGAAGGCCATCGGGATCGCGATGATCGCTGTGCTTTGGCCCTATGACGGCTGGATCAACCTGGCCCCGGTGGCCGAAGAGATCCGAGAGCCTCAACGAAACGTACCGCGAGCCCTGGCGCTGGGACTGGGGATCGTCATCGTTGTGTATATGGGGGCGATTCTAAGCTACCACCTGACTCTGACCACGACTCATCTCGCCGAGAGTGCGACTGTCGCGGCGGATGTCTTTCAGAAGTTGTTCGGTTCAACCGGAGCGAAAATCGCCGCGCTGGGGGTGATGTGTTCGACGTTCGGTGCGACGAATTCGAACATGATCACCGGCCCGCGAATTTATTTTGCGATCGCACGCGATGGATTGCTCCCGCGCTGGATTAATCAAGTTCATCCGACTCGACACACACCGGCGAACTCGATCATTCTGCAGGCGGTTTGGACGACGTTACTGGTGATTGTGTTCTATGCGTGGAAAGAGAAGCCCAAGGATGCGTTCGATGGTCTGACGGACTCGGTGATCTGCGCGGGTTTGATCTTTTATAGCCTGACGGTGTCGGCCGTTTATGTCTTGCGAATCAGACAACCGAACCTCGTACGGCCGTATAAGACCTGGGGTTATCCGATCACGCCGGCGCTATTGTTGATGGCGTATGCGGGGGCTTTTACCAGCTTGCTGCTGGAGCAATGGAAAGAGACAGCTGGAGTGCTGATACTGATCGCTTCGGGGATCGTCTATTTCCAATTTGCCGTTCGCAGACAGGCCCGAGCGTAGCGCATCGTCGTGAAGCCCCAATCTCTTGGCGAGATTGGCAATCCCTGACTCGTCCCTTTCCTCTCGTTACTCGTCACTTTGCCCTATGCCCCTCTTGAATATCGTTCTGTTTCAGCCTGAGATTCCACCGAATACGGGCAACATTGGTCGGACTTGTGTCGCGGTGGGGGCGAAGCTGTGGTTGATACGGCCGCTGGGGTTTAGTCTAGACGAGAGCCAACTGCGTCGCGCGGGTCTCGATTATTGGCCGTATCTAGACTACGAGATCGTCGATAGCTGGCACGAGGTCAAACAGAAGCTGCCGGGCCATCGGATCTGGTGCGTCGAGAACCCGGCGTCACGAACCGTCTGGGAAGCGGAGTTTGCTCCGGGCGACATTTTGCTGTTCGGTCGCGAAACCACGGGGCTGCCACCAGCCATCGTCGAAGAACTGAAAGCGACCACGATCCAGTTTCCGATGCGCTCCGAAGTTCGCAGCCTGAATCTGGCGAACACGGTTTGCGCGGTCGCCTACGAGGCGGTCCGTCAGTTTGGTGGGCTGCCTGGCGAGAGTGGTTGAAATAGATCAGCAACTCGACAGGCGAATCCGGGGATGACGGTCAGCCCATGGAGAACATCGTTTTCGGTCAGAACTGAAATATTGGCGAGAGACTGATAGACCGTGGCAGTTCGACTGCGCGGACTGACGATCCACAACAATCGCGTCCCGGCATTGATCCAGTCTTCAGCTTTCGCTTCGACTTCTGTGACTGTGTCCCCTGGTGAAACAACTTCGACAGCCAGGTCGGGTGCCTCGGGGAAATAGGCAATCGGGATGCCGATGCGTTCGATCCTTTCTCGCATCACAAAACCAACATCCGGAGCCCGCACGGTATCGGGGTCACGAGACAGAATGAAGCCTGTCTCCGCACCAAGGATGATTCCCAGCCCGTCTCGATTCACTACATTCGTGAGAAGTGAGCTGAGCCGATTGACGATTACTCCGTGTTGAAATCCCGCTGGGCTTACTGCCTTGACTTCTCCTCGGACTAACTCGAAACGCGCCAGTCCTCGATTCGGCAAAAGCAGGTCTTCAGCAGTAGTCAACGTTTGCAACGGGGAGGCTAGGCTCATCTGATGTTCCACAGTCTCAGGCGGTCGTCAAATCTCGATCGCCGTACTCGTCGGGCCCTTCTCGAATTCAACGGATTGGGATTCTATTCGACCCAGTCTATCTTCATGCTTGCAGCGGTCCGAAAATAGACTTAGTTTGACGCGACAACCCTCGTTTCATTCTACAAGGACATTCCACCATGACCAGCGCAGTTGAACAGCGATTGTCTCAGCACGGACAAGTGATTCCGACGGCTCCCGAAGCGATCGGGTTTTATGTTCCGGTGATCCGCACGGGGAATCTCGTCGTGACCAGCGGGCAGTTGCCGATGGTTGGTAAGGAACTGATGTTTAAAGGGAAGGTCGGCAAGGACGTTCACGAAGAAGAAGGTTTTCATGCCGCTCGGATGTGTGCGCTGAATGCGTTGGCGCAGATCAAAGCTTGTATCGGCGATCTGGACAAGGTGACACGGATCGTTCGCGTCGAGGGATATGTTCAATCCGCCGATGGATTCACGAAGCAGCCTCAAGTGGTGAACGGGGCTTCGGAACTGCTGGTGCAGGCGTTCGGTGATATTGGCCGTCACACGCGGATCGCAGTCGGCGTTAATGAGTTGCCAATCAATGCGGCGGTGGAATTGGTCGTGTGGGCCGAAGTCAAAGACTAGCGTATCGCAACGAGCAACTTGTGCGATGATTCAGATGTACGCAGGGTTCATCGTTTGGCTAAGTAGACCCGCAAAAGAGCTTTGGCAGAACTGAGATTGAGGATAAAGTCCGT
>CBIHQO010000718.1:0-4039 GCA_966211735.1 uncultured Schlesneria sp. | reverse complement strand
CGGACACTCTCGAAGAAGTGCTCACCAATCACCCGGTCCAGCAGAACCGAGCACCTACGCTGCACCGAATGGGTATACAGGCCTTCGAACCGACACTGGTCGAAGGGAACGCCATCCGGATCCATCCGCTGGTCTGTAAAGGCTTCAACGCCGACTTCGACGGCGACCAGATGGCCGTCCACCTGCCATTGTCGATCGAAGCTCAGGTCGAAGCCACGACGCTGATGATGTCGACTAACAACATCTTCAGCCCTGCGAACGGGGCTCCGATCATCAGCCCTTCGCAAGACATCGTGATGGGTTGCTACTACGTCACCTTGAAGAAGCCTGGCCGCCCGGGCCACGACATGAAGTTTGCCAGTCTGCAGGAAGTTCATACTGCGTTCTCGCAGAACAAGGTGACACTGCACACGACGATTCATGTGCGGTTGCCAAAGGGTAAGCGAGTCAAAGGCGACGGTGCCGAAGGCTTCTCATCGGGTGGCCTGATCGAAACCAGTGTCGGCCGCGTGGTCTTCAATGACTTCCTGCCGCCGAAGATGGCGTTCTATAACCAGTCCATGAAGAACAGGGACTTGGCGAACGTCATTTCCGACTGCTACCTGGAACTGGGACGTCGTCACACGATTCGTCTGCTGGACCAGATGAAGGAATGTGGATTCCGCGAATCGACCCGCAGCGGTCTGTCGTTCGCCACCAGCGATCTGAAGACGCCCGACAACAAAGAAAAGGTGTTGGCCGCTGCTGAAGCCGAAGTGCTGAAGCGACAGAAGCTGTATGAGAAGGGGATCATCACCGCTCAGGAACGTTACAACCAGGTCTTGGATACGTGGACTCACGCCAGCGAAGAGATTCGCGGTGCGATGATGGAAGCGTTCAAGAATGACGTTCGTGATAACGGTGCTTACGTGAACCCGATCTTCCTGATGGCAGACTCTGGGGCACGCGGTGGTCAGGAACAGATTCGTCAGCTCGCCGGGATGCGAGGTTTGATGGCTAAGCCAAGCGGCGAAATCATCGAAACCCCGATCAAGGCGAACTTCCGTGAAGGTCTGACCGTTCTCGAATACTTCAGCTCGACACACGGTGCTCGTAAGGGTCTGGCCGATACCGCGTTGAAAACGGCAGACAGCGGTTACCTGACTCGTAAGCTGGCCGACATCTGTCAGAACAACGTGATTACGACTCACGATTGCAATACCACCAAGGGGATCACCCGCGGGGTTGTGTATCGTGGTGAGAAGGTCGAAGTCAGCCTGGCCGACGCGATCCGTGGACGCGTCAGTCGGTCGAACATCGTCAATCCGATCACTGACGAAATCATCGTTCGCGAGAACGAGATGGTCACCGTCGAAACGGCCCGCAAGATCGAAGCGATGGGCCTGGAGAAGATCCAGGTTCGTAGCCCGATGACCTGCGAAGCTGACCTGGGGATCTGTCGCCTGTGCTATGGGATGGACTTGTCGACAGGTGCGCTGGTCGAAGAAGGTCTGGCGGCCGGTATCATCGCTGCTCAAAGTATCGGTGAGCCTGGTACGCAGTTGACGATGCGTACGTTCCACATCGGTGGTGCGGCATCTCGCGACCTGGAAGAGAACGAAATCAAGGCTCGACGTGGTGGTCGAGTGAAGTTCGCTCGAATCCGTAGCGTCGTGAACTCCGAAGGTCGTGGCGTGGTGCTGGGCCGAAATGGTGAGATCACGATCCTCGACGCGAAGGATCGCGAACTTGAAAAATACACCGTTCCAAACGGTGCGGTCCTGGGGGTTGCTGAAAATGATCTAGTCGAAGCGGGCCAGATCCTCTGCTCGTGGGATCAGCACTCGGTGCCGATCCTGTGCGAAGTGGGCGGACGTGTTCGGTTCGAAGACCTTGTTGAAGGTCAGTCGATTCGTTCGGAAATGGACCCGAACGGCAACATGCGACGTACGATCATCGAGCATAAGGGTGACCTGCATCCTCAGGTCATCCTGGAAGATTCGACCGGTAAGATTCTGGACTTCTACTACTTGCCAGAACGTGCCAGTATCGAAGTGCAGGAAGGTCAGACCGTCTCGGCTGGTTCGATCGTCGCGAAGAACCCACGTGAATCAACGGGTACGCAGGACATCACGGGTGGTCTGCCTCGAGTCACTGAACTGTTCGAAGCTCGTAAGCCAAAGGAACCCGCGGTCATCGCCGAAATCGATGGCGAAGTCGAAGTGGTTGCTGAACGTAAGCGTGGCAAGCGAGTCATCATTGTTCGCGGTGCTGACGGCACCGAAGTGGAGCACATCATTCCTCACGGTAAGGCTCTGTTGGCTCACGCCAAGGAACAGGTCCGAGCCGGTGATGCTCTGGTTCGTGGCCCGCTTGTTCCGCACGACATCTTGCGAGTCAGCGGTGAAGAAGCCGTGGAGCAATACCTGCTGCACGAAATTCAGACCGTGTACCGTTCGCAACGTGTGGCCATTGATGATAAGCACATCGAAATCGTCGTTTCGCAGATGCTGCGTAAGGTGAAGGTTGAAGATGTCGGCGATACGACCCTGCTGCCAGGGGTATTGATCGACCGCTTCGAATTCCGCCGCATCAATCGCCTGTTGCAAGACAGCGTGCGAATCTCGGAACCGGGTGATTCCGAATTCCACGAAAACGACGTGGTCACCGCCACGACCGTTGAGCAAGTGAATCGTGAAATCGAAGCCTCAGGTGGCAAGCCGATTAAGACAGCGAAGGCTCGTCCGGCGACCGCCAGTACTCAGTTGTTGGGGATCACGAAGGCCGCCGTTCAAAGCGAAAGCTTTATCTCGGCAGCCAGCTTCCAGGAAACCACCAAGGTGCTGACCGAAGCCGCGATCGCCGGCAAGATCGACAACCTGGTGGGCCTGAAGGAAAACGTCATCCTCGGTCACCTGATCCCAGCCGGAACGGGCTTCAGCCTGCATCGGCAGTCCGAAGTGAAGATCAAGCCAGAAGCCCTGGCCGAAGTCTACGCCGAACGCGACCGCATCCTGCAAGCACGAGCCAGCCTGCTGAATGAGCCAGGTTTGGGCGGAGCCAATAACGACTGACCGTTGGTCGTGGAAATGAAGTGAACTGAACCCCGCTGCGGAAGCCCGTAGCGGGGTTTGTGTTTTTGATAGCTGCCTGCAACCTGAGAATTCTGCCGTCAATTGCAAGAGTCCTCACGTCGTGGTTTGATGCATCGGGTCTTTCAAGGCAGACTCCGTTGATGTCGCTGCCAAATGGTGCTGAATCCGAGATCTAACCTCAGGGTAAGAGCATGTTCGACCAGATCGCATATGGCCTCAAACTGTACCTGCGAAACTTTGGGATCCTCGCGCTCGTCGGTCTCCCGATGTACATCCCCTGCAATTTGGTGCTGGTGTATTTCAGTTTTGGGAGCGAGGACTCACTCGCTCAATTCCGGATGGTGAGCCTGTACCAAAGCGCTGTCAACGCGTTTCAAGCGGGCGCGATCATCACGACGTTGCATTGCAGCCTGATCGGTGAACAGGTCCGGCTGAGAGAAGCTCTGGCCAATGCCGCAAAGTACTGGATGCCTATCATCGCAACGGGGATCGTCGCAAATATCATTTCCGGATTGTCGCTGCTGGCCGTGATTATTCCTGGCCTGGTCTGCTTGGTTCGTTTTTCATTCATCGATCTCGTTGTCGTACTCGAAAGTTGCCATGGGACGGCGGCGCGACAACGCAGTTGGGATTTGACGCGCGACTGCGCGTGGTGGATCGCACTGGTTGCTTGCGTCTACTACCCGATCATCCTGGTCATTGGATGCGTCCCATTAATCGCCTCCGAATACATCACACTTTCGGCGGAAGCCTGGATGGTAGTCGAAGTCGCTAACGGATGTGTCGTTGATCTGCTCATGCCATTGATGACCTCGATCCTGTTGTCGTTTTACTGGCATGCAGCCGGAAGAGTGGTCGAACTCGAAGATCCGATCGCGGACGACGAATTGCCTGAGATCCCCTTTGAACCTAACGACGACGCGAATCCCTACCGAGCCCCGCAGTCGACTTCATCGACCGCTGCT
>CBIHQO010000717.1:0-4047 GCA_966211735.1 uncultured Schlesneria sp. | reverse complement strand
TGGAACCTCGGAAATACTACCTTATTTCCTGGTCCAGTTTTTGGGGTCCATCGTAACTCGTGCGGTTTCATTTTCTGAAAGTTTCTGACACCTCAGGCACGCTGCACGGTGGTCAAGTCTCTCACTGCCTTCATCCAGGCAAGTATCGCATCGGGAGTATTGAAGGAATGGTCAATTCCTGCCTCGATCAATTTCACTTGCGGACATTTTCGACAGAGCTCAACGGAGTCCGTAAACGGAATGCTCTCGTCGTACTTGCTATGCAGCACAATGGTATCCGGATGCGACGTCCTCGTACGCCCGCCGATCCAACCAAACCACTTGTAGGCTGGAGCTAACAGCAGCATCGGCACGTCGTCGGCGATGTGAATCGTCATCGCCACACTTCCGCCTCGACTGGCCCCAACAACGAGATCAGGCTGGAATGAATCGTAGGCGGTTTGTGCTTCTGCGACCCACCTGGCATATACCCGATGCGCCGTCATCAGCATGATAAAAATACGAAGCAGATGACGAAACGGAGCCTTGAAGAGATTCTCCCAGTCGGCGGCCGCACAATCATCAAACGCCACGGTCTTCACGTCAAATCCCGCCTGGGTCAACGCGTCGCGTTTCAAGTTACCGGTCCCCATCAATCCCGGGAGCAACAGGACGCGTGGCATTCTTACTTTTTGCTTCGTCAATCGCTTTGCTATCAGACAATGTTATCACGCAAATCCTCGATCGATTCATACTTTGAAACGGTCATAAATCCAAATTGGATCTTGCTGCAAGCAGCGGAACAACCATCAGGTGCGAGGCACTCGATCTGGCTGGCTGACCAGCAACTTCAAGGATGGCACGCCAAAATCGGGCCAGAGGCCACTCGCAAGTTCAGTTGCGGGGTGTCGGACGTTTCGGTCCTTTTGGTCGCGAGGGGTGTGGACATTGGAATTGCTCCTTCATTAAGGGGGATTCAGTTGTGCTCAGGCCGAAACGTGGATCGGCCGGCAGAACCGCGGATTGCACCGCGCGTGCCACAACTTTTAATTTGTCCACCGTGCCTGATGAATCCTTAGGTGCCATGTGGAGAGCCAAAGATATCTCTCCGCCGCAACTTCGCCCGATGGCGAAAAGTGCGCAGCTGGTTGGCGATTAGTCGTTATTACAGCATCCGATAGCATCGCCGCGCGGACCAAGACGATAAGTGTGATTGAAAGTTAATGGGTCTCGGGTCATTCGTTGTGCGGCCAATCAATACCTGAAATTGCATTACTCCAAACACAGTTACTCCTTGCACAGCACGTGGAGTCCAGTCTTGGCCTGAATGGACTTCTCTACGGCGCGACGAATCCCGCAATCTATTCCTAAACAAAAAATAGATCTTGGCATATTTGCTGCGGTGCCGTTCGTGCAAACGACTCAAGTGGCGTTCTCAGCGCTACCCAAGGCAAGTGCAGATTTAGATCTGGAACGAAGGAGAGACACAATGACTGTAGGACGCTTTTGCGTGCGGGAAGTTGATCTGGCTGCGAGAGATGAGACGGTTCAGGCTGCCGCTCAACGGATGCATGCCCGCAAGGTTGGCACGCTCGTTGTGGTGAATCAGGAGAATCAACCGATTGGAATCGTCACCGACCGCGATTTGACGGTGAAAGTACTGGCGGAGGGAAAAGACGGAACCCAGATGACTGTGGGTGACGTCATGACAAGCTGTCCCAAAACGGTCAGCGAACAGACTTCGTTGGAGGATGCTTTGGTAATTATGCGGGCCGCGCCATGCCGACGCCTGCCGGTCACTGATGCGGGGGGCAATCTTGTCGGCCTGCTCAGCCTGGATGATGTCCTGGAGCTTTTCGCTGAAGAGTTTTACACCATCAGCCGCCTGATCCATGAAGAGGAACCTGGCAGCCTCGGAGGATTCGTAACAAAGGGACGTGGTACCAGATTGTGAGCTGTTCTCTTACGGTTCCTGTGAGGTTTCGCAGTCGCAGGGCACGTGGCCGCGATGTCCAAGCAACATGGCAGTTCATCAATCTGTAGTTTATGGCGGTATAGGCAGGAATGGGTCGCGTCGCGAGCATAAACGGTTGCCGTGGATGACCACATTCGAAGTGTAAGTTCTTGCTGTGTACACCTTGCTGTAGCAAAGCGACGGTCGGCTATGTCTGCCGGACAATGACCGGCAGACGCACCGGTTGACGCCGTTCAAGATGTCGAACAGTCCGTGGTCGTCAATACGCAGGGCTGCACCTGATAACGCCAATTCTGTCTTCAGAGCGCCGAAGGATACTTCCGTAAGTGAGGCCAGTCATGGTGCCGCTCAGGGCGCTCATCATCTGCAAGTCTGTTCACCATCAGAACACAGCTAAGGTGGCGCGAGTAATGGCTGAGGTTTTAAAGGCCGACATAATTGCTCCAGAGGACGCAACCTATGAAATGATTCAAGACTACAATCTTCTCGGTTTTGGCTCCGGCATCTACTTTGGTCGGTTTCATTCGGCTCTGCGAAGTTTGGTCCGCCAGATGCCATTGGAGCTTTCCGTGCGACGTCAGGCGTTCGTGTTTTCGATCTCAGGATTGTCATTTCTCTGGCCCATGTGGCACTGGCCACTGAAGACTCGACTCTCGAAGAGAGGAATCGATGTTGTGGGGGAATTTCATTGCCGTGGCTTCGATACTGTCGGGCCTCTTTGGTTACTGGGAGGCCTCAATCGTCAGCATCCCGACCAGCGAGACTTGTACAACGCCGCCGAGTTCGCCCGTACGCTACGAATCCAGTTGGCGAAAGCCGATTGAACTCACCGAGTCTATCCGAGACGCGCGTCCGCAGACCCGTGTCACCAAGATGTCCCTTAAACAACAAGCGAAAGTGAGTTAATCAAATGAGTTTGCAAGAACTTACCAGTATTGCCGCGACACTCGTGGCCGGTGACAAGGGTGTCCTGGCGATGGACGAGAGCGTTCCGACTTGTAACAAGCGGTTCGCCAAATTGGGTATTCCTCAAACCGAAGAGGCAAGGCGCGCCTATCGAGAATTGATTGTCACGACGCCCGGGCTCGGCGAATTCATCAGCGGAGCGATTCTCTGCGACGAAACTGTGCGTCAACGGACGAAAGATGGCACAGCTATGGTTGAAGCGATCAAAAAAGCTGGAATCATCCCTGGTATCAAAGTTGACGCTGGCGCGAAGGCTCTGGCTGGCCATGCCAGCGAAAAAATCACAGAAGGGCTGGATGGACTGCGTGAGCGGCTATCGGAGTACTCCAGCATGGGAATCCGCTTTGCCAAATGGCGTGCTGTGATCACCATTGGTGACGGCATTCCCAGTCAGTGCTGCATCGATGCCAACGCTCATGGCTTGGCCCGCTACGCGGCCTTAAGCCAGGAGGCCGGGCTGGTCCCAATTGTCGAGCCCGAAGTACTCATGGATGGCGAACATACCCTGGAGCGTTGCTTTGAAGTTACAGAAGAGACACTTCGAACGACTTTCCATCAGCTTTACGCACAAGGAGTGATCGCTGAGGGGATGATCTTGAAACCCAATATGGTTCTTTCAGGATTGAAATGCCCTCAACAAGCAAGCATTGATGAAGTAGTAGACGCCACGATGAAATGTTTATTGCGATCCGTTCCGGCTGCTGTTCCAGGGATTACCTTTTTGTCGGGTGGCCAGTCCTGTGAACTGGCATCGGCTCGCCTGAACGCCATGAATGCGAGATTTAGGGCGCGAGTCCCCTGGGGGCTCTCGTTCTCATTTGCTCGTGCCATCCAGGAACCGGCGATGGCGACTTGGAATGGCGCCGAGGCGAATGTTATTGCGGCGCAGCAGTCGCTGAGGCATCGAGCCAGGTGCAACAATGCAGCACGCCAAGGGAAATATGATGCTTCGACGGACAATACATCCGCCGAATGAATGTCGACTGGAGCGGCTCTTTCCGAGCTCTGAGCCAGCTTGAGATAGCCTTGTGACGCTGGGCTCGACTACGCACTCCGGCCATCGCGTGTGCGAACGAATCGATCGAACAACAAACGCTGCACAAACCTTAGCACCTGAACGCCGAAGT
>CBIHQO010000716.1:0-4049 GCA_966211735.1 uncultured Schlesneria sp. | reverse complement strand
GGCGGAACGAAACTGGCGAATAGCGATTTCACCTTGCGTCGCTGGATGCGCGATCCCAGCCTGTTCCTGAACGCGGCGATCCAGAAACAGCAGGCCGAATCTCAAACCAGTCAGACGAAATGAACGTGCGGATTCCACAAACAGGCACGATGCTGCGAAGCGGCCGGGGTTGGACAACCTCCGTCGCGATGCCGCGCGCACCGCACTCGTTCAACAAGCGAACTGCGTTTACCCTGTTGGAAGTCGTACTGGCGTTGTCATTGGCCGTCATCCTGCTCGGTGCGATCTTCACCGCGATGGATCAGTCATGGAAGATGACGGCGAGCGGTCGCGAAGAAATGGAGCGATCGCAACTGGCTCGTGCGCTGATGCGCAAGATCGCCCTGGATATCCGCTCGATCGCGTATGTTCCGCCCGTGACTGACAGCGATGCGACGAGTGGTAGCACTGGCAGCAGTAGCGGTACCAGCAGCAGTAGCATCAGCGGTTCGTCGGGTAGCTCGACGGCGTCGACGACTGGTTCCACAGGGTCCTCTTCAACGTCAGGTTCCTCGTCGTCAGGTTCGACTTCCTCCACGACTGGCAGTTCGTCGACAACGGATTCCGAAGAGCCGTCGGCACGCAGCATTGGCATTCGCGGCAACGCGCAGCGGATCGAAATGCATATCTCGCGAGCCCGCCGCGATCTGGAATTCTCGGCCAATCTGGACGGGGCGAAGATGCACTCGCACACCAGCGATCTGCGAGTGGTCACGTATCAACTGGCGATGGCGGGGGTCTCCATGCCCGGTGGGGCGATGATGCAGGGGCTGGTTCGCACGGAAGGGGACCGGATGGCGACTCAAATGGTCGAAGAGAAGGGGGCCGCTCCGACATCGCTCTCGTTGCCCCAAGCCTTGGCCCCTGAAGTGGCGACGGTGCAGTTTCGCTTCTTCGATGGCGTCACCTGGTTCACGGTCTGGGACAGTGAAGAGGCGGGGCGATTGCCTCGCGCGGTCGAAGTCATCATCACGTTCGCTCCCTCCCAGGCTAAGCTCGGGCCGGCTTTGCGAACGAACGTCAGCCAGTCGACCAACACGTTCCGTTCGGTCGTGCTGATCCCAATTTCCGAACCGTTGCCAGCGGAGTTGACGCCGTGAAACAGCAGGCACAACCAAAGGTATCTGCGAAAAGTTGTCGCGGCAGCGTACTGCTGATCGTCCTGGTGATTGTCGCGTTGCTGACATTGGCCGCGTACAACTACACCCAGATGATGATGACCGAGAACGAAGCGACGACGATGTACGGCAGCGACATCCAGGCACGTGAAGCGGCGGATTCGGGAGTCGAATATGTCGCCACGATCTTAGGGAATCGAACCGATCCCGCACTGGAGAATCTGCAACATAATCCCGCACTGTTCATGGGCAAAACGATCGTGCAGTCGCCCCGAGCGCGCGGCACCGCCAGGTTCTCGGTGATCGCTCCAGTCGAGCAGGCGACGCATGGCAACGCGATTCGCTACGGGTTGATGGACGAGTCGGCCAAGCTCAATTTGAACTTGCTGCTGACGATGAAGCTGGACGACGACGAAATCCACACCCTGCTGCTGAACATCCCGGGCATGACGATCGAGGCCGCCGATTGCATCCTCGACTGGATCGATACCGACGACACGAAGCGGCCCTATGGTGCTGAGTCGGAAATCTACGAAGCGATGAATCCCCCGTATCGCGCGAAGACCGGGCCGCTGGAATCGTTGGACGAACTGTTGATGGTGCAGGGGGTCACCCCCGCGCTGCTCTACGGTGAAGACGCCAACCGCAACGGGCTGCTTGACCCGAACGAGAACGATGGCGACGCCAGTCCTCCGCTGGACAATCACAACGGCGTCCTCGATCACGGCTGGGTCGCCTTCCTGACCGCACACAGTCGCGAATCGAATTTGCGCGCGGATGGCCGCCCAAAGATTCATCTGAACAATGGCCTGTTGACCGACTTGTACGACGAAATCATCAAGGAATTCGATAAGGCCACTGCAGATTTCATCATCGCAATTCGCTTGAACGGCCCCAAAACCACGGCCCCGGCAAGTACCAGCAACAAGAGCGGGTCCAGCAGCAACAGTAGCGGTTCGAACAAGAGCGGTGGCTCGTCAGGATCTTCCAGCGGGGGCAAGAGCAGCAGTTCCTCCAGCGGCGGTAAAAGTGGCAGCAGTGGCGGTGGAGGGAAAAGCGCCAGCGGCAGTTCGTCGCAGCAAGCCCAGCAACAACAGCAGCAACAGGCGATGCAGGGACTGACAAAGGCGATCGCCTCGGCGGCACTCAGCCCCGGTGGCAAAGTGACTCGTGGAGATATCGATATCTCTGCGGGGGGCTCCTACACCATCACATCCATGTGGGTCTTGTTCGGAGCGACCGCGACTGCCCTGAAGAGTGGCACCTCGACCGACTTCCCCAGTCCCTGGCCCGCTGAACCAAATCAATTGAAGGCCGTGCTGCCCAGACTGATGGATACATTCTCCACGAGCAACGACGAGTATCTCGATGGCCGCATTAACATCAATCAGGCTCGGCGTGAAATCTTGCTGGGAATCCCGGTGCTCACGGAAGAACTGGTCGACAAAATCATTCTCGCCCAAAAGCTGGATTCCAACGGCCAGCCCTCGCCCGACGTGATTCAACAGCACAACACGATTGGCTGGCTCTACTTTGAGGGACTGGTGGACATCCCCACCATGGCGACGCTGGAGCCTTACTTCACGGCTCGCGGCGATGTCTATCGCGCCCAGGTCTTCGGCTTCTACGACGGCGGCGGGCCGATCACGCGACTCGAAGCGATGGTCGACGGAACACAGAAGCCACCCCGCATCATCTTCCAACGCGACCTGAACGACCTGGGCCACGGCTATTCACGCATGCAGATCTTTCCGGTCGTCAGGCAGTAGCGCCGTGCATAAGTCCTATCTGTCCTCTACGTCCTATAGGACCCGTGGGACAAATAGGACGTATGATCCTGCCCATCAGATTCCGGATTCAAAAGGTGCCTCGGTAGATCGCATTTCTTAAAGCTTCGAAGTCGAAGAGACGTGCCACTGTTTGGCCGCTTTGGGACAAGCAGTGCGAGCGCGGAGTCACCTTTGAGGAGCGAATCTGAGGCGCTACTTCACGAACACAAATCTTCTTGGTGACCAGGCAGTAATGAATCGAAGAGTTGCCGAAGTACTTCCTCTGCCAGGTACGTCCGACCTGCTTCGATATCCGCAAGTCCCTCACGAATCGCGGCCAACGATTCTGCTCGCTGTCGTTGGGCTAAGTTCGAGTCGCGAGATTCGTCATCAGGACTGGGTGCCAAACCGTTTTCAAACGTCTGCTTCTTGCCTCGCATCATGAAGCTCCTTGATCTGATTTTCGTCAAATATCCGGATTCAAGATGTGCCGCGCCCAAAGATAAGCGACCACATTCAGCACGATCGAAGCACACAAGAAGAGTTGCCCGATGACGGTCGTGAACAGCTTCTCGGTGTTGATCGGATCGACCACGAAATAGTAGAGGGCCAGGATCGCGAACGGCACGAGGGCCATGTAAAACGCGGACGTGCGAGCCTGCGCCGTATCGGCGATGACTTTGCGTTCCAGTCGCTGCATCTCGCGCACCGAGACGGCGATTCGTTCGACGGTCTCGTTCAGCTTGCCGCCGCTCTCGCGACTCGCCTGCATCGCCGCCGAGAAGAGCGCGAAGTTTTCGCTGCGCAGTCGTTCGCGAGCTTCATCCAGACAGCGTTCCATCGTCTTGCCCATCTGGTATTCAGCGATGATCTGCCCGAATTCCTGGCTGATCGGTTTCGGGCTCTGCTTGGCCAGGATCTCGAGCGCCTGCGCCAGCGACAGGCCCGCTTTGATGGCACTGGACAGCGACACCATGGAATCGGCGAGTTGATCTTCAATCAACTCGCGTCGCTTTTCGGTCCACCCTTTCAAGACGTACCACGGCACACCCCACAGCAGCAGCGACAGAACCAGTCCGATCACAGGGACAACGAATACCAGGGACATCACAACGAAAAGAGC
>CBIHQO010000715.1:0-4051 GCA_966211735.1 uncultured Schlesneria sp. | reverse complement strand
TCATGATTCTCACCACTTGAGTGGATCGGTAGCATGCCGAAACCGGCGTTCGTAGCATGATGCCAGTTCGATCTGTGCCTATTACTTGAGGATGAACTTGATCATGTCGCAAAGGTTCTCGGTCATGTCCGCAACGCCATCATCGAGAGCTCTTGAGGCATTGATACTGGGGCTGTTCGGTCTCTTGTGCATGGCTAACGTCAGCCTAGGACAAGTGGATTCCGACCAAAAGGGGAAGAGTGACTCGGTGCTTGGCGTCACTCTTGGTCAGTTGGCGACGGGCGGTGCTCGTTTGATCGATCTGACTCATGGACTCGATGACAAGAGTCCGTTTTGGCCAGGGGACGACTATCAGCCATTTCAACTCAAGACGATCGCCACGTTAGAGAAGAATGGGGTGTCGTCAAAAGCGTTCGCCATGCCCGAGCACTTTGGCACGCACATAGACGCCCCTTGCCATTTCGAGAAGGGACAGGTGACGCTGGATCAGATCGCTGATGAAGATCTGTTTGCTCCGGGCATTGTCATCGACATCACGGCCGCAGCTGAATCGGATCACGACTATCGGCTGACGGTAGCGGACGTCGCTACCTGGGAAAAAGAGCATGGTTTGATTCCGCGTCGCGCGATTGTGCTGTTGAAAACGGGTTGGAATCGATTCTGGGATAGCAACGTGCGGTATCGCAATCAGGACACGATGGGCAAGATGCATTTCCCGGGGTTCTCTGCCGAGGCGGCTCGTTGGCTGATTAAAGAGCGTGAGATTCGCGGTATCGGCATCGACACTCTCAGCATCGACCACGGCCCTTCGAAAGACTTCATCGTTCATCACGTGATCAACGGAGCAGGACGGTACGGATTGGAGAACGTGGCGTCCGTTGAAAAACTGCCACCTCGCAATTTCTTCTTGATTGTGGCGCCGATCAAGATCACGAACGGAACCGGTGGTCCGACTCGACTCATTGCGATATTGCCTAAGTCGGAGTAGGTGCTCGCCAAAGGCAGGCGGGATGTGACTGCGTTCAGCCTGAGGCTGATTCGTTCAGCCCGAGAATTTTCCTGCCCGCGCGACGCAGCGTATCCAGCAGGAGATCCAGGTGCTGCGGCGTGGTCAGCGGATTAATGAGTGTCACTCGCAGGGCATCGGTGCCATTCAGAGTGGTCGCGACGAGATAGAACTCTCCAGACTCGATGACCTGCCGACGCAGCCGACGCTGGAATTCGCCGATGAGGGCAGGCGACTCACTTTGAATTTCTAGCGGGAGGTGGCGGAAGGCGACAATATTGCACTGTGGTTCGTGCAGCGCCTCGAAGTCAGGTGCCGCGTTTAGTTTTTGGAAGAAGACTTGGGCCAAGTCAAACGTGACATCGACGAGGTCCGCAAACAGTTGGGGACCAAACAGCGACCAGGCTCCCCACAAACCGAACGCAGCCGCTCGCTTCGTACACTCCACGGTTCGCAGTCCGAGGTCATAGTCTGCCAAACCGGGCGCCGCGGGATCGAAGAGGTACGGGGCGTTCTGTTCGAACGCCTGATAGCTGTGTTTCTTCTGCTTGAAATACAGAAAGGCACACAGTGCAGGGACGAACAACATCTTATGAGCGTCCCAGACCAGACTGTCTGCTCGTTCGAGCCCCGCGACCAAATGGCGATGCCGCGGACTGATCAGGGCCGATCCGCCGTGGGCGGCGTCGACGTGCAGCCAGACCTGATGTCGCTCACAAATATCCGCGATCTCATTCAGAGGATCGAAGGCCCCGATGGAGGTTGAACAGGCACAGGCGACGACTGCGATGACTGTTCGTCTCTCGTCTCGGAGTGAAGTGAGAACGCGATTCAGTTCTTGCGTGTCCATGCGACGGCGTTGATCGAGGGCCACCTTAATCACCTGCTCGGTTCCTAGCCCCAAGATTCCGGCGGCCCGTGCGATGCTGTAGTGAATGTCTCCTTGAACAACGATCACGGGTTGCTGATTCGAGTGGCTGAGACCTGCCGACCAGCAGTTCTTCAAGGCGACATTTCGGGCCGTGAGGAGCGCATTGAGGTTTGCCAGCGACGCGCCGTGCGTGACGAACCCCGCATAGTCGCCGTGTTTCCAACTGAGATAACTGGCCAGCTTGTCGACCATCGCCAGTTCGACCGAGGTTGACCAAGGCCCCATCTCGTAGACGGCCATCACCTGGTTTGTCACCGATCCGACGGCATCAAACAAACCGGCAAGGGGAAGCGAGGCGGGAACCTGATGACCCACGTATCGCGGATCATGCAGATTTTGCCCTCGTGCCAACATTTCCTGAATGAGCCGTTCGAATCGAGCGACCAATTCCGTGGGGTCTGCCGAATCGCTGGCGGAGTCTCGTAAAACGCCAGCGCGAGCGATGTTTTCTTGAGGGGCAGCCCAGTTGAGGACTCGACCTTCACTCGCCTGAACCGAAGCAAGATGTGCCGACAGCGTCGTGATCAGCCGTTGTCCCGCGGTTCGCAACAGTTCCGGATCGTAGGCCACGCGTATACGCTCGCGAGCGGCTTGTGATTCGAGATCTGCTGGCGAATCCATCATTTCAACGCCGCTCCTTCCGATGCATTTGCACGACAGACCTACAGCGGGCGAGAGTACACAGTCTTATTGAGGGGGCGATGGCAGAAGATCGATTGCACGATGCTGGATCGCGATTGGGCCAAGCAGCTCATTTCAGCGACAGCAGCGCGTTCTGCGCGTCGACTCTGACTCGGACATCCGCGTGATTGTTGATCAGCGGCTTCAGGATCTCGCGGAATTCGGCTCGATCGGGCTCGCTCATTTTGGAACCCAACTTGGAGATTGCTCTTAACGAGTTGGCCAGGATCATCGAGTACTCTGCTTGCTCTTCCACTTTTTCCGGTGGCTTCGCCATCAGGGCCTGCTTGAAGACACCCAACCCGTCGGTGTTGTCGTTTCTCGCCAGGGCGATGGCTGCGTTGACGCAGGTCTTCCAATCGTCATTGCCCAGCAGGACTCGCAACTGCTGCTGTGCTGCGTCGGATTGAAACAACCCCAGTGCGAATGCTGCCGTCTGCCGCATCAGAGGCAGGTTGTCTGCCGACAATTTGACGAGCGCATCGACGGTCTCGGGGTCGTCCAAAGGCGTCCCTTTTTCCAGCGCACGCCCGGCGATCAAAGCTATCGACGCCACGCCGCTCTTGCGGATTTCGACATCGCGTGTCGGTTCGAGAGCTTGTCGCAGCGGTGGCATGGTGACATCGGGCACGTCCAGCAATCCCACGGCACGCGTCAGGTACTCCTGGATTGAAAGGCTTTCGCGAGAACTGGAATTCGACTTGAGTTCACGCGTCAACTGATCGGCCAACGATGACGCAATCTCTCGATTGGAAGCCAGCTGCTGTCCGTCTTTGCCTCGACGCCGATCTTGTTCGAGGACTTGCGACAGACCGTACATCGCCCGATTGCGGATATGTCCGTTGGGGCTTTGCAATTCTTCGACAAGCGATCGCCAGTCTTGCTCGACGGCGGCGATGCGCCCGAAGGCAAACCAAACCAGAACGACCGCAGCCACGATCATCCCTGGCACAACAAACAGTTGGACGATAAAGCCCGCTGACGGAGGCTGAACTGGCGGCAGATCGTCAGACAATGGGGGGTGTGGGATCGGCGCGGAGGAAGCAGAATCAGTCGTGTTAGTCATTGTGTCGCCAGAAAATCAAAACAACGCGGCCGCGAGACTGCATCAGCCGACGAGACGAGGGATTATAGGCAAGTGCTTTCCCAATTTCAGCCCGCAGTCGGAAATGGGAAGTAACGCCGGCAATCAGGCCGAATCGTCCATCTTGTTCGTGGCGGTGCGGGGTCGAACAGAGCTGATTCTTTGGAAATCCAACGATAATCTGATCTGGCCACAAACCCATCAACGAACATCACTGTCATGTCAAAACCACGACGCATTGCCATTGTCATGTCGCGATTGCCACGCCTGATTGATCCCCAGGCAACGTGGCTGCGCGGACTGCGGGCTGCATTGCGACGAATTCGGGAATCCGGCGATCTGATCGTCA
>CBIHQO010000714.1:0-4055 GCA_966211735.1 uncultured Schlesneria sp. | reverse complement strand
CGACCGCGTGCTGCAAGCCTATGTCTGGACCAGTCTGGTCGGCCAATCGACATTCGCCAAACTTCGCGGCGACCGCATTCGCGATTTCCTGGACCTGGTCCAGACCGCCGCCGCCGCGGAAGTCCCGTCGCTGCAGTCGAATATCGTGGAACCCACCAAGGTCGGTCGACTCTACTTTCGACTATTGGTCGCTCAATACGCTCGCAAAGACACCGCGGCCAGCGTCGCCGAGGGCTGGCTGGGCCGCTGGCGCCTGCTGCGAGCGGTCTGGAGATTCTCCCGTGGTCAGGGAAACATCCCGCCTCTGCAAGGGTTGTTTCACTCGGTCCCGTTTAGTGCCTTGGAACCTCCGTTTGGGCCGCTTTCGCCGGAACAACAGGAGATCTTCACCCGCTACTTTCGCGTGAAGGTCCAAGGCCTGCACTTCTGCGGCCCCGCCTACTATGACGTACCGTTCGTCGAAGGCTTTCACAGTCTGTTGCTGGTCCTGCCGGTGACGATGTGGATCGCCAGATGGCTGGCCGTCGGCGACGGAAGGAACCAACTCACGACCGACGACATCGGGCACGCGCTCGCCATTGCCGACCATCATCACGGGTACTCGCCCGCCCTAGGCCAATCCGCCGCACGCAGCCGCGTCCGCTCACTCGCTTCCACCGGAGATATCCCTCGCTTGATCCAGTGGTACTGTCGATAATCGTCCGGCGACTACTGGCTGACCCTACATCCCACCCGACGACTTCGCTAGTTTATTCCGTATGACCTCATCCGACTGGCCCTCACTCTCTGAACCGCTGCCACTCTCGCGGCACGACGTACACCTCATTCGCATTCCACTGCAGGTCGAAGACGACACGCTCGATCGCTTGAAGACTCTGCTCTCCCCCGAGGAAGTCGCGCGAGCGGATCGATACAAGGTGCCGCAACCACGTCGCCATTTCATCGTCTGCCGCGCCACCTTGCGGCAACGGTTGGCTTCATGCTTGAACTGTGCAGCAAGAGACGTTGAATTCGATTACGGCCCGCATGGCAAACCAGCCCTGCGACGGCCAACGCCAGCAGCCGCACAAATCGAATTCAGTGTGTCGCATTCAGCCGATCAGGCACTGATTGCCATCGCGCTTGACCGACCGATCGGTGTCGACATAGAACAGATCGATCCAGCCGTCCGTATCTTGAAGTTGGCCACTCGGTTCTTTTCCTCGCGAGAAGCGGCCGAACTCCTCGATCTGCCCGAAGTCGATCAACTCGCCGGTTTCTATCGCGGCTGGACATCGAAAGAGTCGTATCTCAAGGCCACCGGCAGCGGATTATCATTCCCGCTGAACAAGTTTTCCGTCTCACTAAACCCGCACCAGCCAGCCCGGTTGATCGAGGTCGTCGATCAACCCGCCGAACTCGACCGCTGGCGGATCACCGCTCTTGACCCTGCCACTAACTTCGCGGCCGCCGTTTTGTACGAAGCAACAAGCGCCGAGCCGACCACGTTACATCAATGGTCGCTCAGCCCCAGCGTTGACTAAACAGCGACCGGCATCACCTCATCACAAATCACTGTGAATCCTGCCAGCGTGTTCGGGCCAAAGGTGGTACTGATCGCCACATCCGTGGCATCCCGGCCGCGAGCAATCAACACTCGGCCAATTCGCGGGACGTTGTTGCGAGGGTCGAAGGTGTGCCAGCGACCACCCAGGAAGGCTTCGAACCAGCCGGCAAAATCCATCACGCCGTATGGGGGCAATGTCCCCGCATCACCAAGATACCCCGTGCAGTACCGAGCGGGAATATTTAGACAGCGACAGAACGTGACAGCCAGGTGAGCATAATCCCGGCACACACCAATCCGTTCACGAAACGCTTCCATCGCCGTTCGTGTCGCCCGGGCCTGCATGTAGTCGAACTTGATGTGGTTGTGCACGAAATCGCAAATCGCCTGTACGCGAGCCCAACCGAGCGGAGTCTGAGCAAACTGCTTCCAGGCGAAATCACTCAGCAGATCCGTTTCGCAATACCGACTTCCCAACAGGAACGGCAGCGTGTCTTCCGGCAGTTCCCAGACAGGATGCTGCCGAGCATCGTAAGCAGCGGGATCAGGAGTCCCCTTCAAACGAAGGACCGCGGTCGTGCTGATCGTGGTTCGACCGGCCGGGGCTTCGATCCGGCTACACCAGTTGCCGTAACCGTCTCGATAGGGAGTGACATTCACGATCGGATCGGTGACCAGACAGTCCGGCGTCAGGATCTCATAGGCGTGGCTGTAGTGAATGTTGAGCATCAACAACATTGGCGTCGGTTGCGGGCAATCATAAATCAGTTCGTAGCCCACTTTGATGTCGATAGAGTGCTCACTTTCATCGGAGGTTGTGATTCGCAGGAGTCATCCTACCGATGAATGCAACCACTCCGGCGCGCAGAAATGAGCTAATCGACGCACTTACGGTAAATACGCATATCAAGAACGACATACGTCAACAAACCGCCGCAGCAGGTTCAGATTGAACAACCCATCACCACGCTCGGGATGCCACTGCACTCCCAGATAGAAGAATCGAGCCGGATCATCGACGGCTTCAATCACCCCCGCAAGCGACCTGGCCACGACTCGAAGACGCCCCGCATCTTCAACGGCTTGATGATGCGATGAAACCACCGTCTGGTCGCTCAGATCCTCTTCTGGGAGGGCGAGGCTCCCGCCGAGCCGTCTTCGGTCTAAGGTGTGCGTTATTGTGTCACCTAAGCTCGCCTCGATCGATTCCTCTCCCTGAGCGGGGGACGTAAGTCCCCTGGCCTCTTCGGGCGTAAGCCCCTCTGATTGCACCGATTTCCTCGCAGACCCCACCGTCCGCAATAGCGCCGAATCCAAAACCTCCATCACGATCCTGTGTCGATTGTTGTGCTGATGCTCCTCGACATCGGCACTCAACACATCCTGTAAATGCTGATTCATCCGCCCCCCGGCATGCAGCGACATCAATTGCATCCCCAGACAAATCCCCAGCACAGGCCGCCGTGGCTGCTTCGCCAACACATCCAGCAACGCCATCTCAAACACCTGCCGCCGCGGTTCAATGCACTCCGACAAAGGATGCCGCTGAATCCCAAACCCCTCCAGCCGAGCATCAGGCCCACCCGTCAACAGGATCCCATCGCAGATCTCGACATAATGAGCCGCAAGTTCCACCTCTTGCGGCAACAACAACGGAACCCCGCCAGCTCCGGCAATCCCCTGGCTATAAGCAATGTTGCTGACGTATCGCTCCGTATCGAGATTGTCGACCGTAATGCCGATGAGTGGTGTCTTCATGGAGATGCGTTTTCTTCAGGTGAGCCGCGCTGCGTCAGCACGCGGACCCGTCGCGCAAGTTGCGAAACTACTCTTCCGCGCCAGGTGGTACGATCAACCCTTCGCTCCGAGTCCAAATCAACAACGGGTTCGCCTGATTCCGAATGTACTGAACGACAGTTTCAACCGCTCGCTCGTCCGGTAACTTGCGCTTCGAACCTCCTCGCGTCCACCAATCCTTCCGAAGCGTTCCCATTCGATTGAGACAACGGGTCCCATACGCCTTCAAATCACCCAAGATCTTCTCCGGATCGGGATCTCCCGAAACACCAACTAAGGCATGCACGTGTGTCCGCATGATACCAGTCGCAATCAGTAGCCAATTGCGAAACCGCGTAGTCTCCTGAAACTGCCCCAACAGAGCCGAGGCTTGAGCAGCGGTCAACAAAACTTCGGTCGACTTCAACCTTCGCTCAAGCGCACCATTGAGATCTGGGTTCGGAGGAGCGTGTGGAGTCGCAAACTCGTTGTACTCAACCAAGATTCCACGATCATCGAAGTCGGAACCGACAAAACCCCGTTCGTCTCCAGGTAGCCAAGAGCCATAGGTGGTCCATGTCAGGAACCAATAGCGTTCAATGTTCACCAAGTTGATTGGTTCGGGCATTCGATTGCCTGTATCAACAATCCGGCCGTGTGCTGACGCAGAAAGTTTTCGATTTTTTGTGGGGCGCGCGGCCTTAGCACCCCGCACCGATCACCAGCGGGGAGA
>CBIHQO010000713.1:0-4061 GCA_966211735.1 uncultured Schlesneria sp. | reverse complement strand
ACTTCTCAGGCCAGAATTGATCGGTCAGACTCTTAATTCATGGGTGCCACGGTGCCGGAGTCCTCGACGTCGCCGTGGCACCTTGTTCATCTGCACGGCAATCATCGCACACGGTCATTCTACAGGTCCCAATACTGTCCAGGCCGATACGTCGCGAAGCACCAGACAAAGCCTTCGGGATCTTTCGCCATATACCCGCGAGAACCGTAGTCTTCGTCTTTCAACTCGCGCACGATAATGGCTCCTTCCGCTTTGGCCTGAGCGTAGTGGGCATCGGGATCATCAATGCGGATCGACAACACCTGATTGACATATCGGGGATTGCGCGGGCAATCGAAGCCCAGCTCCAGATTGGGGGACGCCACCATGATCACGGCCGCGCCACAGGTCAGTTCGGAATGCTCGATTCGACCGCCGGGGCCGCGCATCACAAAGCGTTGAGCGAATCCGAACGCGCGACAAAGCCACTCGATCATCTCGCCAGCATTCTCGTAAAACAGACTGGGATAGACATCGCCAACGTGGGGTGAAGGATTCATAATTCACCTGAAATGCAACGTGGAAGTGGTACGGCCGCCACCATCATGTTCGCGCACGTGTGATGAAATCAACCAGTTGAAGAGAACCGGCACACTTGTTGCCAACTCTTTCTGGTGACAGGATGTGCGACGAATTCTCACTACTTATCTCTGAAAGCTTTTCCATGATGCTGCAGGCGCTGGTGCTGCCCGAAATACGCGAACTGATTTCGACGGGCGACAGTGCCACTTTGCACGAAGTCCTGGATCACTGGCTGCCCGCAGACATTGCCACGTTGATGACCAAGTTGTCCGATGAAGAGGATGTCGCGGTCTTCAAGCTGCTGCGAGGTCCCCAACGAGTCCGCATCTTCGAGTATCTGGATCGCGGTGAGCAGCAACGCCTGTTGGTATCGCTTCCCGAAGACGAAGCCGGGTCGCTGCTCACCGACATGGCGGACGATGACCGGACATCTCTTTTAGGATCATTGTCCGAAGAAGATCGCACCCGCTGGCTGGATCGACTGAGCGTCGAACAGCGAGCTCTGGCCGAATCGCTATTGCAATACCCGCCGGATTCAGTGGGTCGCCTGATGACACCGCATTTTGTCTGCGTGCGGCCACACTGGACAGTGCAGCATGTGCTGGATCACATTCGACTCCACGGTCGCGACAGCGAAACGTTGAATGTGGTCTATGTCGTTGATGACCATCACCGCTTGATCGACGATCTAAGAATTCGACAACTGCTGGTGGTGGACCCATCAAAACGCATCAAGGAACTGATGGACGACAACTTCATCGCCTTGCATGCCGATGACGAAAAACGCTCCGCAGTCGAGGTTTTCCGGCGTTACGACCGCACCGCCATGCCGGTCGTCGATGGCGATAACCATCTGCTGGGGATCGTCACGATTGATGACGTGATTGATATCGCCGAAAGATCCGCCACCGAAGATATGCACCGCTTAGGGGGCTTGGAAGCCCTGGAAGATTCCTACGCGAATACGCCGATTCTCACTCTGGTCCGCAAGCGAGCTGTCTGGCTGGTCGTGTTGTTCTTGGGTGAAATGTTGACGGCGACTGCGATGGGCTATTTCGAACATGAACTCGCGACGGCCGTCGTGCTGGCGTTGTTCGTTCCCTTGATCATTTCGAGCGGTGGGAATTCCGGTTCGCAAGCAGCGACACTGATCGTGCGATCGCTTGCACTTGAGGAAATCAAGCTCTGCGATTGGCGTCGTGTTCTCGTACGAGAACTCTCCTCGGGGGCAATACTAGGTATTGTGCTCGGCGCCATCGGTTTCTTTCGCATCGCTCTCTGGAGTACCTTCTCGACGATCTACGGCCCGCACTGGATGCTGGTCGGTCTCACTGTCAGCTTGTCACTGGTCGGCATCGTGCTGTGGGGCTGTGTCTCGGGGTCGATGTTACCGTTCGTCCTGAAGCGATTCGGGCTGGATCCTGCGACCTCATCAGCGCCGTTCGTCGCGACACTGGTCGATGTGACGGGTTTGGTGATCTATTTTTCTGTGGCAATGGTAGTCCTGAGAGGAACGCTGTTGTAACAATGTCCCGGTCGACACGAGATTTGACCTGCGGAACCATTGCACAATGTCTGTCACTTCCACGGACTCGTCATTCAACGGAGATCAGCATGCTGGCCGTCCACGCAAATTGTGGATCCGGTGTCTGTGGGCCGCACTGATTGGGCTGACTTCATTTGCGGTCACTGTCCATTGGGCGGTTCGGGATCGTGGCGATGCCTTATCAGTTTTCTACTATGCGACACCCGCCGTCCTGATCGGTGTGGGTGCACTGATCACGACTTGGATCGGTTTTCGACTTCGATGGCCGAAAGGTTCATTCGCGCACACTACGAATCGGATCATGGCACTTGTGGCGATCGTTTGCTTTGGTGAATGGGTGGCTGTTGATTTTCGTTGGAACTCAAGAGAGGTCACCCCGGACTCAATCAAAGTCGTGTTTTGGAATGTGGGCCGGGGCCACATCGCGAGTTGGGAGCGAATCGCGAAACAGGTTCACGATTTTGATGCGGATGTCATTGCGCTCACGGAAGCGACTGCGGACGAAGTTCAAACTCGTGACTATTGGAAGTCGCGTCTGCCAGAGTATTCCGTTTACCCTCTGCAGGAAGGCTTGATTCTATTGACCAAAGGATCGGCCCTCGAGCGCCTTGCCGATTCGACGGGCGGGCTGTGCGACTATCGACATTTATCCGTGACGGCCGGGCGGCAGACCTTCGACATCATCCTCGCGGATGTCCCTGCCAGCATGCTGTTGCTGCGAAGAAAACCGATCACCACTCTTTACAGCCGCATCAAAACACAAGCAGTCCCCACGCTGATGATCGGAGACTTGAATACCCCTCCGTCGTCCGTATGGTTTGACGAATGGCGTCAGAACTGGACGCGGGCCTGGGACGCGGCGGGGAGCGGCTATCAACCGACCTGGCCACAGCCCCTGCCGGTACTTGCCCTGGATCACATCTGGGGCAACAGGGGCATTACTTTCCAGCGCTGCAGCTGCGGCTGGTCAAGCTGTTCAGATCATCGTCCCGTCATTGCGAACATCGTCGTGAACGAGATTATGAACGCAGAGTGAAACGGCGTTACTGAAAACGCGAACACTCAACAATGACTCGACGCCATCAGACATGACGCCCCGACAAAGTCAATCGACCGCGTGAAGATGTTGTTCGTCGGCTGTCCGCTCCGGCCGAATACAGAATCCATAACGCAAAAGCCGAGAGGGCCACGCCACCAAGATCTTTGGAGATAAGTCGAATGGCAACAACAGCACAGGCGGCGATCATCAACCGAATAACAGTAGCCATGGCAAGCTTTCTTGGCTTGAGTTTGTGAGTTGGTACTTAGAAGGTCGCTAACAACTCACAAAGACCGTCGCCATTGTTTGCTGATTGCCGTCGTGCTTCCTGCGATTTCAGGAAAAGCACAGAAACCTTTAAGGTAAAGTTCAGTGAGAACTTTCATCCGTTCGTCGACCGACCTCGTTTTGAGATCAGGTCGAACAGATGTTGCAGGTTATCGACGCTTTTGAGTCGATCACTTGAACCGCGGGCAGTTCATACCGTGCGAAGCGATTCTACTCCAGATCACTTACAAGTAAAGACCGCGGAAATCTTGCGATGTTGCCACATCAAAGATCGTTGCGGGATTGGCTGATGCCAACGCATCTCCAAAGCCATTCATATGTTATAAGATGCTGCTCGTAGTCATCTTTCAACTCTGATGAGTGCCGCTTCGTTTAACTCGATCGCGCCATCGTGATTCAGATCCAGCTTCTCAAATAGGTCCAGATCGCCCAGGAATTCGCGACGTGAAATCTCGCCATCGCTATTGCGATCCATCTTACGGAACCAGATTGCTCCAGCAGTGCGAGTGGCCGGACCACCTTGCGTGTTCATCGCGATCTGCGGCTGAAAGCTGAGATTGGGTAGCGATCCAACTGCGGCCATCATTTGAAATTGCAGTGGAATCTCTGCTTCTGAAAGCATTCCAT
>CBIHQO010000712.1:0-4064 GCA_966211735.1 uncultured Schlesneria sp. | reverse complement strand
GGTTTGGTGGTGTGCTGGGGATGGTCTATGTCGGAACCGCCATCATCATTTCGCCGAAGATCGGTGTCGCGCCAATGTTGAGTATGGTAATCGCCGGTCAAATGGTCGCGTCCGTGTTAATCGATCATTTCGGACTTTTCCACGCCCCCTTGTTTCAGGCGACTCCACTGCGACTGGCCGGGGCCATTTTTGTCGCGATCGGTGCCGCAATCATGACAATCGGGAAATAATCATATAACTGCAGTCCGATCGATTCAGCCCATTGATGATCGTCGATATACTCCTGCTCTGTTCCCGCCATGGAATTGCCGCGGGTTGACCAAAGATAGACATCACAGGCAAGGAATCGGATTTATGCAGAAGCCATTCTGGCGATGGATGCAACGTGGAATTCTGGCAGGGCTGACTCTGATCACTTTCGTGCAGGGCACAGTTCAAGCCGATGTCAAGCTGCCGAATGTGTTCGGCGATCACATGGTTCTTCAGCAGGGTCAGAAGAACAAAGTCTGGGGTTTGGCAGAACACGGTGAGAATGTCACGGTGACGATTGGCGGACAAAGTCATCAGGCGACCGCGGGTGCCGATGGCAAATGGCAGATCATGCTGGAACCGCTCAAGGTCGGCGGGCCCTACGAGTTGAAGATCGCGGGCAAGAACTCGATCACCATTAACGATGTCCTGGTCGGTGAAGTGTGGATCTGCTCCGGTCAATCCAACATGCAATGGACCGTGAACGGGTCCAATGACGCCGATCTGGAGCGTGCTGCGGCAAAGTATCCGAAGCTGCGAATGATCAACTTCCCGAATGTGGGGACTCAAGAGCCCGTCTGGACGCACGACCGCAAGTGGATGGTCTGTACGCCGGAAACAGTTGGCAACTTCTCTGCTGTGGGCTACTTCTTCGGTCGCCAGTTGCAAGAGACCTTGGACGTGCCTATCGGTTTGATCAACAATGCCTGGGGTGGCTCGGCCTGCGAAGCCTGGGTCCGACGTGATCTATTGGCCGCTGATGCCAAGTACAAACCGCTGCTCGATAGCTGGGCGGAACGGGAAGCTCAGTTCAAGGCCCTCAGTGACAAGGGCGACAAGGCGACCGAAGACGAGAAAAAGCAACTCAACGGATTGCGAGGCCAGCTTGGCGGCAACCACCGCCCGGCGAATATCTATAACGGCGTGCTGCTGTCGCACCTGGGATACGGCATTAAGGGAGCGATCTGGTACCAAGGCGAATCCAACGCCAGTCGCGCCTATCAATATCGCGATCTGTTCCCGCTAATGATCAAGAACTGGCGCGACGATTGGGGTCAGGGGGACTTCCCGTTCTACTGGGTCCAACTCGCCGACTTCATGGGTGAAACTCCTGAACCGGGTGACAGTGCCTGGGCTGAACTGCGCGAAGCCCAAACGATGACGATGAGTCGTCTGCCCAATACCGGTGAGGCAGTCATTATTGACATTGGTGAAGGGAAAGACATTCACCCGACGAACAAGGTCGATGTCGGTCGCCGCCTGGCACGCTGGGCCCTGGCGAAGGACTACGGGGTGAAGATTCCGTTCCACAGCCCACAGTACAAATCGATGGAAGTACAGGGGAACAAGATTGTGCTGACGTTCGATCACGTCGATGGCGGCTGGCGTCCCTTTGACGTGGCCGAACCTCGCGGGTTTGCGATTGCCGGTGCCGACAAGAAGTTCGTCTGGGGCAAGGCCAAGATCCTGCCAGACAACAAGATCGAAGTCTCAAGTCCCGCAGTAGCTGAACCCGTTGCCGTTCGCTACGCCTGGGCCAACAATCCTGTCGTTAACCTGTACTCCAAAACAGGCCTGCCAACGACTCCGTTTCGCACGGATGATTGGCCGGGAGTGACCGCGAACAACACGAAGTGATGAATCGAAAGCGGAACGGCTCGGAAGGGCCGTTCCGTTCTCGCATGCTTATGAGACAGCTTCGCCGCGGCCAGCTTTTGCAGTTCCTGATAAACCAGCGGCAACAGCGACTCCGCAGCGGAGGGGTTGCCCTGCTCCATCGCCGTCAGGATGTGCGTGACATCGCTCCTCATGCCAGATCGGCAAAAGGACGCTCCGGTCCGCACTTCGAGTCACGTTTCTTGGCGTGAATGCCGTGAGTTCGAGACTGTTCACGCCAAGATTTCTTTCACCACAGAGCCATGCACATCCGTAAGCCTGAAATCGCGACCAAGGTGATTTGAGGTGAGCTTCGTATGATCGATGCCCAGCAGATGCAGCATCGTCGCATGGAGATCGTGGATATGGACCTTGCCGGCAACGGCACGGTAGCCCATATGATCGGTCTCGCCGTGGGTGAAGCCCGGCTTGATTCCTCCGCCAGCCATCCAGGCACAAAAGCTTTCGGGCTGATGTTCGCGACCGTGAGTATCGATTGGTGCTGTGCCGCTAAGGTCCTGACTCCAGGGAGTTCGACCGAATTCGCCGGACCAGAGTACAAGCGTATCGTCGAGTAACCCTCGCCGCTTCAGATCCTTGATCAGCCCTACGACCGGTTGATCAGTCTGATCGCAGAGCCTCGGCAGGTTGCCGCGAATGTCGCCGTGGTGATCCCAGCCATCCATCGTCACCTGCGTGAACCGTACGCCCGATTCGCTGAGCTTCCGCGCCAGCAGGCATGCGCGACCATTTCGATCACTGGCCTTACCGTTACCAATGCCGTACAGGTCAAACGTCTCCTGCGTTTCCTTCGAGAGATCAACTAATTGCGGTGTCGTAGTCTGCATGCGGAAGGCGAGTTCCATGTTCTGGATCATCCCTTCCATGTTACTGTCGCCATGCAGGTCGTCGACTAACTGCTGATTCAGTCGCCGAGTCATGTCGAGGCGACTTCGTTGAATCGCTCCGCTGGAAGAGGCGTTCAGCAGGTTTTCGATCGGCAGCGTCTGATCATTGAGTGGAACGGTGAGTGGAGTACCTTGATGAGCCGCGGGTAGAAAACCGGAGCCGTAGGTTCTTAAGCCGGGAGCGTGAATGCTGATAAAGCTCGGCAAGTTCTGATTCTCGGTTCCGAGTCCATAGCTGATCCATGCTCCCATGGACGGCCGGACTTCCGTAAACACACCCGTGTGAAACTGATTTGTCGCGCTCGCATGCTGGGGATTATCCGCGTTCATGCCACGCAGCAGACAGATGTCGTCCGCAATGCTGGCTAACTGCGGCAGGAGATCCGAGATCATCATTCCCGATTCACCGCGCGGTCGGACTGGGGCCACGGCTCCCAGTGCCAAGTACTTCTCGGTTCCAACTTGAATGACTTCGGGACGCAGCGGCGAATCGATCTTCTGCCCGTGTCTTTCGCGGATGAACTCCTTGGGATCGAAGAGATCCTGCTGCGACGGCCCGCCTGCCATAAACAGGAAGATGACCCGCTTCGCCTTGGGCACGACACCAGGAAAACGTACCGCGCCGTGATTCGTGGCAGCTTGAATTATATCAGTCAGCGCCAGCCCACCGAATCCGCAAGCAGCGGTCTGCAGCATGCGGCGGCGGCTGAAGGGAGCACTCATCAACATCAGTCATGCCTTTCGCTCAAATGCGGAAAATGAATTCGTTGGAAGCGAGCAGGCTGTGACACAGCTCCTGCCACTTAAGCGACTCTCTGGCCACGGCGTCACGATCAGGAAGGACTGCGTCGAGTTCCCTCAGGAATGCGATGGCGTTCCTGTGCTCGGCGGCAGTGATTGGACGATTGAACACTCGCAACCATAGCTGTTCGATGCGGATATCAGCTTCCGATGCCTCAGCGATGAGACGATCCGCCAGCACCTTGGCTCGCTTGCGAAACAGGTCGTTGTTCATCACGAAGAGAGACTGCGTCGGGACGACGGTTTGAGAACGTTGCCCGGCGATCTGAGCTGGATTCACAAAATCGAAATGATTGCGGATTCGGTCCAGGTTCGTCGTGTTGGTCCGCATGACCGGGAGATAGATCGACCGCTGAAATTCCTGCATTGGTCGCGGTTTGCGGTGGCTGTAGTTTGGTGGGTTGACGCCTTGTTGGACCAGGTCTCCGCAATTATCAGGAAACTCCAGTA
>CBIHQO010000711.1:0-4072 GCA_966211735.1 uncultured Schlesneria sp. | reverse complement strand
ACCGACCGATGTGGCATTCGTTTCGTGCATGGTCTTGATGAATATTGTCGCAACGTGGTGGGTTCACCGGTGGGTGCGATTGTCCAATGCCAAACTGGAGCTGATCGTTGAGCGATCATGACTAATGCTCACCTTCGAAACACCTTCAGATATCGCGGACAAAGAAGAAGACTACGTGGTTATTCGAAACACGAACAACCACGTAACCTGTAGTTCATTGGTTCAGCAGAGGTTGATTAACCTGGCGCCGACTTCCTACTTCGCCAGCGACTTGATGCGCACGTTGCGGAACAACACCGCATCGCCATGCCCGGCGAATCCAAAGTAACCCTTCGTCCGATCTTTGCCGGGGTGCGGCGAGTTCGCCATGTACTCGGTGATCTTGCTCAGGTCGGTATCGAGGATCACGTTGCCGTTCAGTTCGACCTTAATTGTCGAGCCAACGACAGTCACTTCCTGATAGTTCCACTCGCCGGTCGGTCGCTGATAGCCACGAGCAGCGGCCGCCATGCCGTAGGCCGAACCGTGATACTGACGCTTGTCGAGCTTTTCGTAGTTCTTGTGGTCATTGTCCAGCACCTGCAATTCGCACATGCCGACGTAGGCGGTATCCCCTTCGCCCGGATAGCGAATCGCCAAGCCGTTGTTGCCCGAAGGAGGAACCTTGAATTCCAGGGCGACGAAGAAGTCGCTGTATTCGTCCTTGGTATGCAACACTCCCCCTTTGCCAGGCTTGCAACGGATGGCCCCGTCGGCGACTTCGTAGTTGTCGACAGCCCCGGCCCAACCTGTAAGATCGGTGCCGTTGAAGATCGAAGTCGTCCCATCCGAAGATTGGTCCTTTTCCAACATTTGGGTCGCTTCGGCGATCGGGATTTCTCGCAGGAAGATATTCTTCCAGCGAATCTCACCGCCATGCGTCTGCAACTGGATCGGGCCCTTCGGAATGAGTGGCAGAGCGCGATCGTAAAAGTTCTCCAGGATCGCATTGTCCACGACCAGCTTGTCGTTCAAGTAGACCGTCGTGCGGGCACCGATCTGTATGATGTGAAACCGATTCCATTCCCCCAGCGGCTTGTCGGCCAGCACCAGCGGATCTTTCCCCGGCTTGCCGGGACTGTTATTCCAGAGCCCGCCAGAGCCCTTGTTGGCTCCCAGGCTGAATTTGCCTTCGTCGGTGAAGTCCCAGATCTGAACCTGAGGCGTTCCCTTCAGATAGATGCCGCTGTCCGCCTTCGGAACGGTCTTGTAGTCGATCCACAGTTCATAATCGCCGTAGTTTTTGTCGGTGGTCAGGTACAGACCGTACCCATCATTAACCAGGTCCTCTCCGTCGATGCTCCAATGCTTCTGGATGTCCTCCCGACTTTTGACTCGCTCGGCTTCCTGTTCTTCGGGGGTCAGGGCCTGAAATTTCCGCGGATCCTTCGTGTCGTAGCCGTGCCAGCCTGACAGATCTTTCGCGGTAAACAGCGCGACGAACCCCTCCGGCGGTGCGTTGTCGGCAGCCTGGACTAACCCGGCCAGCCCCACTGCAATCAGTGCAGCCAGACAGATTTGGAATCGAATCATCGTGAAACTCCTTCAGACTCAGGGGTGCAGGACTTGCCAAGCGAATTCATCGCGCGGCATCATATCGACCGCCGTCGATGGGGGCCAGAAACCGATCCCTTCAGGGGCTCGACCACTTGGCACGCTTCGCAATAATTCAGTTCTGGAACACCAGCATCTTCAATCTCACCGATCACCGACCGACGCAGTCAGCGTCGTCTGAATGTGCTGGCATAACCTTCACAGGCCGCATAATCCGATGGCCCGCCCGGTTCCGCAATGGGTTCCGAAAGGATTCCGGCGTGTATTTCGGATACCGACCGTGTTAAATTGCAGCGTGATATCGTCTCTCATCTGACGATACGAATGGTTGATTTTGTCTAGTTCATTTCCATTGACCCAGTCTTCGTAATTTCTTCTCCGCATCTGAATTCTCGGGGTTGCTTGCGTCATGGCCATTCAGATCATCAACTGTCCGGAGTGCGGCACGTTCCTGCTGGATGACACTGCTGAGTGTCATGCCTGCGGACATGTGCTGAACGCGGATCTCGCCGAGACGACGAGGCGAAGCTCATTGCCCACGGATCAGGCCGTCGACGACGATATGGACGTTTGTCCGACGTGCGGAGAGTCCTGCCGGAAGGGATTGGTCCGCTGTTGGAATTGTGGGTCGTTCACTCGCCCGGACATCGAAAAGGCGTATCGAAGCAAGTCCGTGACAGACACCGTGACGGATAAATTCGACCTGCCGGAACTGGATGCGTCGTCGACAAACGAACACGAATCGATGAAGCGACGAGCCTGGTCGACACCGGAAAACTTCTTGTCGGCCCTGCCCATGGCACGCGAAGAAGATGAAGGAGACGACTTCGAGCTGTCCGATGACGTACGCATGTCTGAGGCGGACGACTCCTCATTCGATCTCGCCGATGACATTTCGCTACGGTCCGAAGGCGATCAATTCGACATCCCCGCTCCGAGTTACTCGCTGGCCCCCTCCAACCCGACGCCGCGCGAAATGCCGACCGTCACCGAGGAACCCGCAGAGGCGATTCCACTGCTCTCTTCGCCCGGTCAAGAAGAACCAGGGGAAGCGAACGCAGAAATCCCCATGTCCTTGGACGCCAAGAAGCCCGCTGCCAAGACCAAAGCCAAGCCCGTGCTGACGCCCGAAGAAGAATTGCTGAAGATCGCGGCGGACGAAGAAGCCGAAATCTCCCGACTTCGTAAGGGGTTCCGTTCAAAGGAAAGCTTCGTCGTCTTTTGCCCTCAAGGACATCGTATTCGCGTCCGCGAGAAATTCCGCGGCAAGACCGGCAAATGCCCCCGCTGTGAATCGGTCTTTATCGTCCCGCAAAAATCGAGTCCCAAGCCGAAGAAGAAGACTGATGTCGAGATCGCCACTGTCGGTGGCGGTGCCGTTGGCGGCGGGGTAACCGGCCGCTACTCACGTTGGCTGAATGACGTGCATCTGCACACCGTCGTCCCTGAAAAGTTGAAATTGAAGGCCGACAGCTTGCTGAACGAGTTTCAGACGGTGGACCTCGGCTTCAATGCTGACGAAATCCTGATCGTCACCCTGGTGGCAGCAGGTGGTTTGTTCGGTGGTGCAGCGAAGAAAAAACCAGCCGCCCGTACCGCGATGCTGGACTACTTCGCCAATCCCGCGGCCGTACCCGATGGCCTGACCGCCGCCGCCAAACGTGTCGTGCCCAAAGACGGTTTCTCACAGTTGGTGCTAACACAACCGGCCCCGTTGGGGACCGAATCGCTATTCGGAAACATCCCCATCTTCGGGACAGGACGCATCGCGGTCCGGTTGCCGCGTGCAGCCGACGACAAGAACACGCAGTATCTCTCGTTCGCTCTCTCGGAATTCCGTGCGTTCTCACTCGCCTTACAAGCGGTCTGCGGCATCGAAGCCTTCGGCGTGAACTCCGAAATCCCGATGGTCGACCACTACGAAACGTTCAAGTGTCACTACAACGAAACCCCGGTCCGCTCGCTGCAGCAACTGGAGTACTATCAGAAAGACACCAATCTGAAGTTGGAAATCAGCGGCTGGCGCTGTTCCGGATGCCAGTTGATTGTCAGCGAAGAGGCTCGCAAGAAAGAAAAGATCGGTGGTCTGAACGGCAAGGCGATCGCCAAAGCCAAATGCCCCAAGTGTACTCAGAAATTCGGCAGTAACCCGATGTACGCGCTGCAGGAAACTGCCGCCCCCGCGCCATCAGAAGTTGCCGAAGTCACCGCCGAACAACCCGCACCTGGGGCGTGATTCACGCTCGGAACGTAAATCCCCTCAGCCGAACGACTTCGTTCGCAACAGTGTCTTCCTCGTTGGTACCGCCGTACTGTGGGGATTGCATCGCCGACGAGCCGAAATCGGGAGCGCCACGCGACCACCACCAAGCGAAATGACGGGTGCATGCCAGCTTCTGTTATTTTCGGGCGGTAGGTTTGGTTGGTGAGGCAGGCCTGGTAAATGGGCATCCGAGCCGGGTATTGAGGTGCCTTGCCA
>CBIHQO010000710.1:0-4073 GCA_966211735.1 uncultured Schlesneria sp. | reverse complement strand
GCCAGTCGTCACAACCCGATGCTGGCAAAGTACGCAGGTGCTGTCCGCCAACTCGCGTCGCGTCGCGATGCTCCTGTCATCGATCTGTTTGCTCTCGACCTGCCGTCCGCAAAGTTGACTGAGAATGGGATGCACTTCGGACCAGACGGGTATGCGGCGATTGCTCAAGCGGTCCGCAAGCAACTTAAGCTGGAACCACGCGGACTGACTTCGGCCCAGGAAGAGCAGATCCGCCGGCAGATCGTGGAGAAGAATATGCTGTTCTTCCATCGCTGGCGACCGCAAAACATCACGTATCTGACGGGCTTTCGCAAACACGAGCAAGGCAATAATGCTGTTGAGATCGCTCAGTTCGATCCCCTGGTCGAACAGATCGAAGTGAAAGTCAACGAGCTCAAGAAGCCGTAGTTACTCTTCAGATCGCCGCAGGGTCATCGTCATTGATGCCTGGATTATTTTCTAAACGCTCATCCCTTGTTTCGGGTTTTGATATGAATCGCGCCGGATTGTTATTTGCCCTGGGGTTCTTACTGCTGGCTCAGAACGCGTACGCTCAACGCGACCTGAAAGACATTCCGATTCCGGATCCTGAAGAAGAACGTAAGACGTTCGTGCTTTCGGAAGGATTCGAAGTCAACCTGTTCGCGGCAGATCCCAAGCTGCACAAGCCGATCCAGATCAACTTCGATCCTCAAGGACGACTGTGGGTCGCCGCATCCGAAGTCTATCCGCAGATCGCTCCGGGTCAGAAGGCGAACGACAAGATCCTGGTGCTAGAAGATGTTGATGGGGACGGGGTCGCCGATAAGACGACAGTCTTCGCCGACGGCCTGCTGATTCCGACGGCTGTCGAACCGGGTGACGGCGGTGCGTATGTTGCCAACAGCACCGAGCTGGTGCATTTCCGGGATACGGATGGCGACGGCAAGGCGGATCGCTCGCGAATCGTGTTGAGCGGTTTTGGAACCGAAGATACGCATCACATCCTGCATACCTTCCGCTGGGGAATGGATGGGATGCTGTACATGAACCAGTCGATTTATATTCACAGCCATATCGAAACACCCTATGGCGTGAAGCGACTGAACGCGGGCGGCATCTGGCAATTTCGTCCCGAGACCATGCAGTTGAACGTGTTTGCTCGCGGTTGGGTCAATACGTGGGGACACGCGTTCGATCGCTGGGGTCAGTCATTTGCAACAGACGGTGCCGGTGGCGAAGGGATTAACTATGTGGTGCCGGGAGCATCCTACCCCGCAGTCTACGGCGTGCCTCGAATTCTGCACGGTTTGAATCCGGGTAGTCCGAAGTACTGTGGCCTGGAGATCGTTGATGGACGACATCTGCCCGATGACTGGCAGGGCAATCTGATTACGCACGACTTCCGTGGACATCGCGTCTGCCGATTTGTGGTCAGCGAGGACGGATCTGGTTTCGCCGCACGGCAGCAAGCCGACTTGATTAGCACTCCGCATGTGGCATTTCGTCCGATCGACGTGAAGCAAGGTCCAGACGGAGCCATCTATATTGCCGACTGGTACAACCCGATCATCCAACACGGCGAGGTCGACTTCCGGGATCCTCGACGCGATCACACGCACGGTCGCATCTGGCGAATCACCGCCAAGGGCCGGAAGACAGTTGCTCGACCGAAGCTAGTCGGAACAGATCCAGCCACGTTGCTCGATTCTTTGAAGTCGCCCGAAAGCTATGAGAGGCAGCATGCAAAGCGGGCACTGAAAGAATTAGGGAGCGACAAGGTTCGTCCCGCTTTAGATAAGTGGGTCGCAAGCTTGGACGCGAAAGATCCTCAGTTCGAGCATCATCGGCTGGAGGGGCTGTGGATGTACCAATCGCTGGACATCCCGAACCCGGCGCTGCTGGAAGCAGTTTTGAAGTCGAAGACACCGCAGGCACGAGCGGCCGGCGTGCGCGTCGTACCACATTGGAAGGAACAACTGCCTGCGGCACTGACATGGCTGGAAGCCGCCATTGCCGACGAGCATCCACGCGTACAGTCAGAAGCGATCCGAGCGCTGTCGGAATTCCAAGATTTGCGTGCCGCAGCCTTGGCATTGCGAGCCGCCGACAAGTCACTCGATCAATACGCGGACTATGCGTTGTGGCAAACCAGTCGGGAACTGGCCCCCGTCTGGTTGCCTGCCCTGGTCGATCACAAATTCGACTTTGAAGGGAATGTCGGGCGACTGCTGTTCGCCGTCAAAGCGGCGGAGTCTGGTGCTGCCGTCCCTGTACTGCTGTTAAAATTCAAAGAGGGCAAGGTCCCTACGGCACGACAGGAGCAACTGCTGGAGACCGTGGCTGCACTGGGTAACGCGGATCAACTGAAGCTGGTCTTCGATCTGGCGCTGGCGCCGGACACTCAACTTGACTCGACGGCAACGCTGCTGCGAACGCTCGGCAATGCCAAGCGATCGCGTAACGTGCAGCCTTCTGGCGATCTTGCCGGCATTGCAGGAGCACTCAAGTCTGACAGTGCCCCCGTGCGATTCGCGGCCGTTGACTGCGTCGGTGCCTGGAAACTGGAATCGCAGCGAGGCTTAATCAGTGCGATCGCTCTGGACAATCAACTGACGCCGGCCACACGCTCGGCCGCAATGGCCGCGGTGGCGCAGTTGGGAACCTCCGCCAGCCATGAATTGCTCGGTAAAATCGCGACCTCGGATCCCAATGAAGTGATCAGTGGAACGGCGTTAGGATTACTGGTTGCACTCGATCCCGGTCGCGCGGCGAAGATGTCGATCGAATGGTTCGGCAAGTCGAAAGACGCCGTAGTACAAGCTCAGTTGATTACTGCCTTCCTGCAGCACAAAGGTGGACCGGACATCCTGGCGGGGGCGCTCGCAGAGCAAAAGGTTCCTGAAGACGTGGCCAAGATTGCGTTGCGAACCGTCACGGGATCGGGGCGGCAGGAAGCCAAGCTGATCGAAGCCCTGAGTAAAGCGGGCAGCATCGTCAGCATGGCGAAAGTCCTGTCGCCAGAAGAAATGGCGACGCTGGTGACCGCCATCAAGGAACAGGGGCAGCCTGCTCGCGGCGAGCAGATCTTCCGACGAGCCGAGTTAAATTGCCTGAAGTGCCACGCGATCGGTGGAGCGGGTGGCAAGGTTGGACCTGACCTCGTCAGCATTGGTTCCAGTGCTCAAGTCGACTACCTGGTGGACTCGATCCTGCAGCCGAACAAAGCGGTAAAGGAAGGCTATCATTCAGTGGTCGTCCAGACTGACGACGGGAAAGTCATCACAGGGATCAAGCTGCGTCAAACCGATAGCGATCTGCTGCTGCGGGATGTCGAGGACCGAGAACTGACCATTCCGCTCAATAAGATTGAAGAGCAGGTCGCTGGTTCCTCCTTGATGCCCGTGGGACTGGTCGACAAGCTGACACGATCGGAGCTGATCGACCTGGTGCGATTCCTGTCGGAACTCGGCAAGCCCGGCCCCTACGCTGCCGTGACCGCTCGCATTGTGCGTCGCTGGGAAACGTTGCAGCCGACCAATGAGACCTACACACGAATGTATCGCACGAGCGATACGCAGGTGATTGGTGACGACCGGGGTCTGACCTGGGTACCCGCTTACAGTGCCGTGGCCGGAGCAATCCCGTTGCAGGATGTGCTCGACTTCACCATGAAGGAACGACTCGGTGAGGCCGCACGCAAAGTCGGCTTCCTGCGTTGCCGACTCAATGTCACGACCGCGGGTGCGGTGGGTCTGGCGATCGGCGATGCACAAGGTCTGCAATTGTGGGTTGATGGCAAACCTGTCGACGTTCGCGAGAAGCTCGATCTGCCATTGCCCGTGGGCGAACACATCGTCACGTTTTCCGTAAACTTGTTGACTCGGAAAGCTCCCGTCCGTTTGGAACTGTATGACGTCGCAGGATCGCCGGCCCAGGCTCAGTTTGTGTCGGGGAAGTAAATTCCGCGTATCGTCAGTCTCTGGCAGACACCGGCCACATTTGATTGACGGCAACTCGCCGTCGTTGGGTGTGGCCGCTTTTATTTCGTGAATTCGCCCTCGACGGTCACTCTTCGCGATGTCGATCGGGTA
>CBIHQO010000709.1:0-4077 GCA_966211735.1 uncultured Schlesneria sp. | reverse complement strand
TGCTCGGCCTCAAAATAGTTGTCTAAATCGAACTTCTTGGCGTCCGCGATTGAACCGTCGACCCAAACCCATTTTCCCTCTTCAACTTCGTCCGTAGCGCCGACCCAGCATTCGACTTGTGCTTCTGCCCCAAATTTGAGAAGGAATTTTTCTTCCTGCGGGGAGTTAATAGTGGCCAAGTGCCCACCCATCTCTTCACAAATTCGTTTCGCTACGTGCCAAGTTGCGTCCTCGCGGATAATTGCATACTCGTGATCTTCGAATTTCACGATACCATTTGGCCTCGGTCGCTTCGCAGTCGATCCTTCGCCCGATTCAAATTCAGAGATTGCGATTTTGAGCGCTGCCGCCGAGTCGAAATCCCCAGCTCGCGTAGCGGCCGCCAGTGCATCTCGATAAGCCTTGAGCCGAACATCAACGGCCTTTCCCTTGGTGCGATCAAATTCCGCCTGGGCTTTCGCGACTGATGATTTATATGTTTGATCGGCCCGCTCAAGAGTCGGCGATTTTGCTTTGTCCGCTCCAAGCAGAATTAAGGAAAGACCACCTAGCAGAGCAATGGATTTGGTCGACAACATTTTAGCGATCCATAGTCAACAATGCGGGAACGTTGGTGGCACAGATTGGAAACGATCAGGTTTACGTATAGCAAAGTTGATATTGCTGATACAGCAGGATGCGTAGCCACTGCGTAAATTTGCTAACGCCAAGTGCCGGACTCAGTCGTACGCCCCCCCATAAAAACAGCAAGCCCCCGAAACCGATTGCTCGGTGTCGAGGGCTTGTTGCCAGAAAGGACTCAACAATATTCGGTCGGAGTGTTCAGTGTGCGGTGATTCTCAGGAGCCTTCGGCCGTGGGAGCGGTGCTGGTGATGCCGTGGCCTGTGTCGCAGAAATCGCTGCCGTCGGTGGATGTCGCGCCGTTGGATTGTCCACTTTGTCCGCTCAGACCCTGGTAGCGGAAGCCCTGGTTCACGACACCGAAGGCGTAGGCAACATCATCAAGTTCCTGGTTGACTGCCAGCGAGATCTCACCCAGGCCGACGACCATGGCCAGAACAGCGATGCTCGAGATCAGGACCAGTTCGGCTGAAACGATGAAGCCAGCTTCGTCGTTCCAGAGTGCGTGAATCAAAGTCTGCATGATGCGGTCCTGAGCCGGTTGTACCGGTTGTAGGTCTTTAAGGGCCAACTCAGAGGGCTACCGGGCCACTCGAACGATGTTGGCGTATTAACTATTGCTCACCACCGTTGGGGCTGACGCTGCTAATTCCTTTTCCGTCGCAGAAATCGCTTTGATCTCCGTGGCTGCTACCACTGTTCTGGCCACCATGGCCGCTCATGCCATTCGCTTTGAAGCTTTGGTTCATCGCTCCGAAGGCAGAAGCGACATCTTCCAGCTCGTGATTGATGCCGATCGCAACTTCGGACAGGCCGACGATCATGGCCAGGATCGCGATCGATCCGATCAGGACGAGTTCAGCAGAGACAATGAAACCGGCTTCGTCGTTGATCAGGGTGTTAACAAGAGCATTCATGGAGAAGGTCCCTTCTGGAGGCCTTGGTGTTTCGGTCGATGGTGACCTGTAAAGCAGACTGAATGCCAACTTGTAAAACCAGTTCACTTTTCTTGACACATCTCCGAGAGGCAACAACGCAAGACAATTGGTATCAATGAGTTATGCAGTAACGCGATTCTTTCGAATTCGTAAAAACGGCGGAACGTGACGCCAACGGCGACGTTGCCAGAACGCCACGCGAACGTCGAGTCGTTCGGGGCAAACCGGATTGCAACTCATTGCATGAAAGCGAGTTAAGAGAATTGCGGCCGTGATGCCTCGATGAGGCGATGCGGGAACACACCATCAACCGCGCGTTCGCACGGTCAAATCATCACGCCTGAGTGACCACGATGGCGCATTCAACCCAGGCGGGAGGTCGTCTATCCTCAAGTCATTCCCGGTAACCGGAATGACGAGCGCACCGAACGGAGAATACCGGTTGGCTGCGAACGGGCGGGACTAAGACTGCGGATATCGCTTGCGATTCCTGCGCAGGAGCATCTGGTACGACAGCCCCCCCTGCACGCGCATCAGCAGGCCGCCGAATTCCATGAGCACGCCGCGGATCCCTAGGCTGATAAAGTGACGCATGGCAATCGTTCCTCTGGGATGCTGGCGGTTTCCAACGAGATCTGCTCGAGATCGCTCTCGACATTCAGACGATTTCCGAGGTGATCGAATAGTCCCGAGCGAGCCGCGAAGGCGGCGGGGGTTGCTCGTCCGAGATGCGGAATTCGCACGTGGCAGGGACCGCACTGGTTCGAGAACGCGACATTGATTTCCAGGTCGCGAGCAATCCGTGACGGAAGTTCGCCCGCGAGCGACCAGCTTGGCTCCAGCATCCAGCCCACACGAAACGCTGTCTGAGGAGTTCGACGCGGCCAGGCTGCCGAGATAATCGCCAGATCAATCTTGCCCCGATATTCGGACCAGATATGGTGATAGATCATGTCCGCACAAATGGCGAACCCGATCCGGCCCAATTCCGTATCCACAATCAACGGATCCTGACCATGTCGGAAGTAGAAATGTTCCCAGAATATCAGGTGTCGCTTGCGATAGATCGAGGCTTTTCCATCCGGTGAGGTGAAACTCAGCGAGTTGTAAACATGCCCGTCGTGCCGTTCGACAAATCCGGCCGCCAGGTAGACGCCATACCGACGACTGAGCTTGGTCAGTGCTTTCACAATCGGGCCATCAGCCTCTTCCGCCAGCCTGTGCAGATCCGTGTGCTCGACATAGCCTGTGCAGGCCAGTTCCGGGAACACGATCAGCTTGGCCCCCAGGGCATGAGCTTCTGCTACCTTGGCCGAGATCCGTTCCAGGTTGGCGGCTGGATTCAGCGCCTGCGGAGCGAATTGAACAACGGCAATCGGCATGGTTGGAACGCGCATGCTATCCCCTGCTGTCACGATGGATCGTGAAGACTATTGCCGTTGCGGGGCGTGAGTCCATTCTACGCAGCGCAAGTCAACTCGGCGCGCAACGGTGATTGATATCCGAATTCATCGGTCGTTCGGACAATGCGGGCCAGCCGGAGTGACCACAATCTATCCCAGCCACATCCCATTACATATACATATGTTACGCACTTCATCGGCTTCTTCGGATCTTCAAAATCGTGGAAAGCGGAATGACAGAAGTTCCAATTGATTGGATTGTGCCCGACTTCCGAATTGGAGGTGGAATGTCGGTTTGGCGGGTCATGCCGAATGTGGCGAGCTTAGCCACTTAGGTGCCCTCTGCATCGGAGAGGACCCGCCGGATCTCTGCCATCTGGTGGGAGTGCTCCTCGGCAGTCAGAACCGGGACCAGGCTGTCGGTGACCAATTCCGTTTCTAAATCAACCCAGCTTCGGCAACCGGCAAAGTGCGGCGACTCGGGCAGCAGAACGGGCACCGGAAGCGAATAGACGCGTACCAGCAGCGCGAACAGCAACGGATTCCGATAGCGAAACCGAGCCTGAATCGTCGATGCCGACCAGACATGCAAGCCGGCAAGCCGCGGCAAAAGGGACTCGTTTCGGATCTCAACAACCTCATCGATGCTGACATAGTGACCAATGGCGATGAAGCCGTCGACAGGCTGCTGCAGTCGTGCCTGCTCTAAATGCGAACGCCCCTGCTCCGCCAAAACATCCGGTTCCTGATGAAACTCCGTCGGATACAGCCAGAACTCCGCATGGTCGACGCGAAATCCGTCGCGGCCTTCGTGGATGCCCCCTTTGCGCAGGATCAAGGACTGCTGACCGCTCGCCAATGCCTGGCAGACTGCCGCCCACTCCTTAAAGGCGTATTGGTTTCTCGCTTGCATCGGGGCTCCCTGAGAATCGACTGGATTTTGTTCGATGTCCAGACACGGTATTGAGTTACTCAACAAAAGTCCCTATACCACCCTGAGTAAATGAATATGGTTTGCACCAGGTGCCACGACAGGCCCGAATCGCGAAGTGGCCAATCTCGCCAAGAGACTGGGGCGTCATGATTTACGACCAGATAATTTTGTCGGCAGCAC
>CBIHQO010000708.1:0-4090 GCA_966211735.1 uncultured Schlesneria sp. | reverse complement strand
AGACGCCGAAGGGTACTGGGAACTGGCCCAGAACATTGTTGCTGGCAAAGACTTCTCGCTGTATCAACCGCCGCGATTCGTCTCTCGCGTTCCAGGTTTCCCGCTCCTGTTGGCGTTGTCGCAAGTGATGTTTGGCGAGAGTCCCTTTGCTGCGCGATGCCTGCTGGCCTGCGTGGGCACGGCCGCCTGCGGCTTCACGTATTGGTTGGGACGCATCATCGGGGATCACACGGTCGGACTGTTGGCTGCGATTTACACGGCCCTTTCGCCCACATTGGCATTATTCAGTGTGCTGATTCTAAGCGAGACCTTGTTCGCAGCCGTATTACTACTGAGCCTGATCGCAATCGCCAAGCTTGTTCCTGTGCGACGTGTGTCGCCCGAGACAACTGACCGAAACGATTCGACCTCATTCTTACAAACATTCTTACAAAAGTTCGCGCTCCCATTCGTCGCAGGGGCACTCATCGGAGTCACGACTTTAGTGCGACCCACCTGGTTGTACGTCGGATCCGCTATCGCTCTGGTGACCGTTTGTGCTCAATTTCCGCGAATTTCGTTGCGGCAGTGCGGCCTCTGTTTAACAGGAATCGGCTGCGGCATCGTGATCTCGATGGCTCCCTGGACGATCCGCAACTACGACGTGACGGGGCATGTTGTTCCGACGACGTTATGGGTCGGGGCCAGCTTATACGACGGGCTGCATCCGGCCGCGACCGGTGATAGCGACATGCAATTCTTCGAAGATGACCGGTTATTGCTGCAGATGAGCGAATATGACGCGGATCGCGAATACCGTCGGCGAGCGTGGGACTATGCCGCTCGAAACCCCGGTCGAGCGATCTGGCTGGCGATGAAAAAACAGCAACGTTATTGGAGCCTGGTGCCGAATGCCGCTCAGTTTCAAGACTGGCGTCTGAAGCTTGTGGTCTGCGTGGCGGCATTGCCACTGTTGATTTGCGGGGCTGTCGGCTTGTGGGTTTCGCGATGCAATCTGACGGTGCTGGCGTTGACCGCCGGGCCAATCTTGTTATTCGCGGCATTACATCTGCTGTTCGTGGGATCGTTGCGCTATCGCCTGCCCGCCGAATACCCCTTCGCGGTGCTGGCCGCCGTCGGATTGAAGAGCCTGTTTTTGCGGTCGTGCTGCGCTCGGAGTGTGACCGCATGAGTCCCTGCGATGGAGTTTCCTCTTGAGTGCGATCCTCAAATGGATGATCGTGCTGACGCTGCTGGTCACGGTGGCTGGAGGGAGCGGCGCGTACTGGTGCTATGTTCGCAGCGATGAAATGCTGCGAATCGGGGTGCTGGAACATCTCCAGGCACTGGCACCAGACCTGAAATTCGGGGTCGAGCAGGCCAAATTCGATTTTAGCGGCCGGGTGCGATTGCTCGGCGTGTCGATCCAGTTGCCGGGTGATGTCGAACCGGCACTGTACGTCGAAGAAATGGTCGTCACACTCGACGAAAAGGAGATGACCGACTTCGAAAAAGTTACCATTCAGCGTTTGCGGCTGGTCCATCCGCAACTGCATCTGGTTCGGTACCGGGATGGGCGCTTGAACTGGCAGGGCATTGCCTGGCATCTCGACAAGTCGAAGCCGGTGCCGGAAATCTTGATTGAACATGGGACCGTGGTCGTCGAACTGCAGCGGGCTGATGCGTCGGTTCGCAAGTTGAAATTGGCCGATTTGAACGTCACATCGATGCCCTCGGCCGCTCGAAAAATAACGGCAGCGATTTCAACACGGATCGAACCGGCCGGGCCATTGAGTGCCACGATTGATGCGAACCTTGACGGTCCTCCGCTCAAAATCGAAGCCAAGTGGTTGCGATTACCTGTCGATGACGACCTGCTCGATCTGATCGGGGAACTGTCACCCACGGTGCAGGGCAAGTTGCTTGATGCCCGACTGGCGATGACCAGAATGGCAGCGACGCAGGCTGCGGCGACACCGCTTCGGCCCCGCACGCTTGGTGACAATGGGTCGCGATTAAACACGTCGTCAGTCAGCTTGAAGTCACAGCTTCCGGACGTTTCGCCGGCAGCCCCAATGCCGTTCGGGCTGAAATGCGACTGCGATTTGCATTGTCGCCTGAACTGGGATGGCCCGGACACGCCGCTGCAGTACCAGGTGCTGACGGAACTGCACCGCGGGCAATTGAGCAATGTCCTGCTGCCATTTCCGATCTATGAGATGACCGGTTCGATTTATGCCGACCCCCAGCAATTTGTGTTTCGCGATGTCCGTGCTGAAAACGGAGCGACTCGGCTCTTCCTGAATACGCGTGTCTCACCGAACCAGCCGCCACAGATTAAATTGCAGGTTCGCAATTTCCAGATCGATGACGCAGTGAAGGCGCGACTGCCGGCAGAGCTGCGCAAAATGGTCAAGTCACTCTCTCTGACAGGGGTGTGCGACCTGGTTTGGGCCTCGACTCAGCCGGACAATAAAGCGACCTGGGAAGGGGATCTCCGCTTGACCGACGGTTTCGTCCGTTACGAAAAGTTCTCGTACCCGATTCAAAATGTCAGCGGTACGGTCAAGCTGCGGGGGTTGAAAGTAGAAATCGACGGCACCGGCAAAGCCAGCGGTGTTCCCGTCACCTTGAAAGGTTGGGTCTTGAATCCCGGGCCCGCCAACGAGTGCGAGTTCGTGATCAAGGCGAACGGCGTGCCGATCAACTCCACTCTCGCGGAAGCCTGCCCGCCGGCAGTCCAAAAGGCGATGACGGAACTCGATCTGCAAGGACATAATGATGTGCACGTGCGGTTGTGGAAGCCCGCCGGTGTCGGACAAAAATATCTGATGTCTTCGGTCAGTCGTCTCCAGGACTGTTCGTGCAGGCTGAAGAGCTTTCCCTATCGAATTCATCGCTTGCAGGGACTGATCTTTTCGGATGATGAACTGGTCACGTTTAAAGACTTGACCGGAGAGCATGATTCGACACGCCTGACGGCAAGTGGCGAGTTCCAGAAGGGGCCAGGGCCAGGGCGGCTGGATCTGGCGATTCGTGCCACCAACGCCGGGTTTGATCGTGCGCTAGAAGGCGCACTTCCCGCGTCGCTGCAAAAACTCTGGCAAGAGTTTCAGCCGAGTGGCTGGTTCGATGTGGATACGAATATTACCTGGATCCCCGGTCAGCCATGCCAGGTCGTGTTGCCACGAATCAAGATCACCAACGCTGGCATGCTGATGAAAAGCTTCTCCTGGCCGATCGGATCGATCGAAAGCGAGATGTCGTATGAAGGCTCGCGATTGCTGATCAAATCCTTCAGCGCCCAGCACGATGACACTCAGTTGCGGGCCAGGGGAGTGGCGACGTTCCCTCATGGTGAACCGTGGCGCGTCCGGTTCGACGAACTGCATGTCGACGACCTGATCCCTAATTCCACGTTTCGCAAGGCGCTCCCTCCGGCGTTGCAGCGAACCTTCGACATCCTCAATCCGGCCGGTAAATTCTCAATTGATACGGCCAAGCAGGGGACTGTCGAGTTGTCCGGCGGCGAACTCGGGCAACCGATCACATCGGCCTGGGATATTCAGATCTTGCTGGGGGGAAGTAGTCTGACAGCCGGAATTCGCATTGAGGACATTCACGGTCGGATTGACCTGAAGGGATCGAATGACGGCGCGAAGACCACGTTCAACGGCCGACTGGATCTCGATTCGATCTCGGTTTTCAGGCAGTCGACGGGGCTGGCCTACCAGATTTCTCACGTCGTTGGGCCAATTCATCTGCAGGACGAGCAGTTTGTTGGCGGAATGCGCAGTATGGCGATGCCCGCGGTGACGCAGCAGCAGGCGGCTATCGCCGAGCGAATTAGCGGCGATTTCGCCGACGGCACGATTACGCTGGATGTCACCGCCGATCTTCGCGGCGAACGTGTTCACGTTCGTACGGATCTGCTTCATCTCCTCCGTCATGCTGCCGGAGTCGTCGATGACGAAGATGATGTCGACCTTGGCCTTGGCGGTGTTCGCCGCGGTAGCCGCGCAGGTCGCGCCCGAGCTGCCGGACGTTCCGCTCGTTCCGCTGGCTCCGCCGCTCGTCCCGAAGCCGCTCGAGCCGCTGGTGCCGCTCGTTC
>CBIHQO010000707.1:0-4090 GCA_966211735.1 uncultured Schlesneria sp. | reverse complement strand
CACCGAAGATGACTTCGCCGAGTTGCATCAACAACAGTGGAACCAGGCCACCCAGCGGTGTGAATGAATCATGCATGGCGTTCACACTGCCGTTCGAGGCCGCCGTCGTCGCTGCAGACCAGAGGACGGAAGCTCCGACTCCGAAGCGGACTTCTTTCCCTTCCATGTTGCCGCCGCTTTGTTGCAGGGAGGCATTGGCATCAACACCCAGGTCCGCCAACCGCGGGTTGCCGGCGGATTCCGCCCACAGGCCCAATGTGAGCAGCGGAACGAAGACGACCAGCATGCTGGCCAATAGCGTCCAGCCCTGGCGAGTGTCACCAACCAGATCCCCGAAGGTGTAGCAGAGGGCGGCTGGAATCAGCACGATCGCCAACACCTGCAGGAAGTTGCTCAGCGGTGTGGGGTTCTCCAGCGGGTGTGCTGAATTCACACCGAAGAAGCCACCCCCGTTTGTTCCCAGTTGCTTAATTGCGATTTGAGACGCAGCCGGTCCCTGCGGGATCTGCTGAGTCTGAACCGGCTTCCCTTCGGCGTCTGTCGTCGGGGTGACGGTCGTCACGTCGACAGCGGGGCCGAAGGATTGGACGACGCCCTGCGATACCAACGCGATGGCCAGCACGAATGACAACGGCAGGAGGATGTACAGCGTGCTGCGTGTCACATCGACCCAGAAGTTGCCGATCTCCGCCACCTTCTGCCTGGTCAGTCCCCGAATGAAGGCGACCAGAACGGCCATACCGGTGGCGGCGGAGAGGAAGTTCTGCACGGTCAGTCCCAGCATCTGCGACAGATAGCTGAGTGTCGACTCTCCGCTATACGCTTGCCAGTTCGTGTTGGAAGCAAAGCTGACCGCGGTATTCAATGCCAGGTCTGGCGAGACCGGACCCAGGTGTTGCGGGTTCAGCGGCAACCAGGCCTGCGCACGCTGAATCCCATACACGGCGAGCAGGCCGAACAGGTTAAAGAGCAGCATGGCGACGGCATAGCGCTGCCAGGTCATTTCGCTGTCGGGGCGAACGCCGCTCAATCGATAGATCAAGCGTTCCACAGGGAGCAGCACCTGATTCAAGCCGCAGGGCGTTCCGCGATAGACGCGGGCCATGTACAGACCGAGCGGCTTGACCAGTGCCAGCAGGATCACAAAGAAGACGGCGATTTCGATCGCAGCATAAGTATTCATGAGAATCGCTCCGGGCACAGCATCGCGAACAGCAGATACAACAGCAGGCCAATGGCCAGCACGATCGAAAGAATGTCCATGACATCCATCTCAACGCCCTTCCAATAAGCGGCAACAGGCGATCAGCACCAGGCTGAGCACGCCGAAACCGACCACCGCAGCCAACACGACGAGATCCACGACTGACTCCTTAGGACGAACTGTAATCAAGTCGTCTGAATCATAGACGAGTCCACGTAAAATGGGGGTAAAAAGAGAGGTCCGCGATGTAAGGAAAGTGTAAAGACGCATGATGTCGCTGCGCTGACGTGAACCCGACACCACGATTTGGTGTCGAAGCAAGATTAGGTACCACAAGTAGCCTTCTCGCCCCGCGAGAAGTAAGCCGATGCAGGCAATGCCGTGATAGCCATTTTGTGCCGATGCAGCAGGGTGCGCGGATTCGCGGTTGGCTTTCTTCTCGCGGAGCGAAAAGGCTACTTAGGAGTTATGCTGAAGCATAACCTACGAAGATTGTGAGGAGTTGATGTTGGACTATGCAGCCATCTTTCAGCGCGTCATTGGCGATGCGCGCTACCAGCAAAATTTAGACTGGGGCGAACCGCGGCCGGGTCATCCCGAGGGAACCGTGCGGGCTCATCTTGCCGAGATCGAACCAAACCTGGAGCGACTGAAGCCGCGGCTGTCGGAGATCGAATACTGGAAGCTGAAGCTGCTGATTCATACTCACGATACGTTTAAGGCCGCTGCCAAAGACAACGTGGCCATCAGCGATCCGGCCAGCCATGCATCACTCGCGCGGTCGTTCCTCGCCGAATTCTGTGGCGATGAAGACTTGCAAGCGATGGTGCAAAACCACGACGAGCCGTTCGCACTGTGGCGACAGTTCACGAGCAAAGGGAGTTACAACCAACAGCGGTTCCAGAAGTTATTGGGGCACATCCAGGATTGGGATCTGTTTCTGGCGTTCAACATTATTGACGGCTGCACACCAGGCAAGAGTCGCGAACCATTGCATTGGTTCTTCAAGGAGGTTGCCGGCAAGATCGACTCGCGATTCACAGAGGCCGACATTATCGAACCTTAATATGCGATTAAGGAGTGGCGGTAAAGTGCGATATGCAATTCACTAGTTATTCGTGACGTCTGAACAATCTCCACACAAAAGGAAGATATCTTCCCACCTAAACTTTAATTAATGGTTGCTCCAACCTGAATCAGTCTGTTCAACCGAGCAACCGCAAAGTGGGGGGAGATCAATGTTGCGAGCTCAAAAGCGGGCCGGATTCACGTTAATCGAGTTGCTGGTGGTGATTGCGATCATTGCCGTGCTGATCGCCCTGCTCTTGCCTGCGGTTCAACAAGCGCGCGAGTCGGCTCGACGGACCCAATGCCGCAACAATCTGAAGCAAATCGGCCTGGCTCTGGCGAATTACGAAAGCACGTACACCGTGTTTCCGATGGCACGGCTGGAAGACGCCGCCGGCAATGCCTGGCACAGTTGGGCGGCGATGATTCTGCCTTACATTGATCAAGCGTCGGTCTATAACAACTACAATACGAGCCTGTACTGGAACGATCCGGCGAATGCCACAATGGTGGGGACGAAATTGTCGTTCTACCTGTGCCCTTCGACGCCCAATCAAGATGGTCGCGATGTCCGTTCTGCCAATACTCCTCAACCCGCCGCCAGCAACTATACTTCGACTGGTTCTGTGAGCAACAAGTACTACGTTTCGCTGGGTGATTCCGCGACCGTGGGCTCGCCAAACTACAACCCGATGGCAGACAAGAACAATGCGACGGGGACTGGCATGCGGCACGGTGTGCTTGCCAAGCGTAAGGACGATCTTCGCAATGCCAAGGTCGGATATCAGAGCATTACGGATGGCGCGTCGAACACGGTCACCATTATTGAGTCGGCTGGCAATCCGACTGCCTATGGACCGACCAAGAACCCGTTGACGACTGTTCAACTGACCAGTGCCAACAACGGTGCGGATTTCCTGCCGCTCGTGAATGGCAACCTGGCGTACAACGGAGGGACTGGTTGGGCTGATCCCGGTCGTGTGTCTGGGGTGCAAGGCTGTAGTGCCGACGGAACGCTGCGAGGTGGCGCGCCGTTGCGGCCCATGAATGCATGTAATGACAGCGAAGGCTATAGCTTCCATGTCGGTGGCATGCATGCCGGGATGGCTGATGGAAGTGTCAAGTTTGTCTCGGAAAACATCGATGCCCGCATGTGGGCCGCTGTGATCACGCGTGGCGGTGGTGAAACTGTCGGGGATTTTTAGTGCATGCGTGGCTGTGTCTTTGATGGAAGATTGGATCATCTCGAAGGCGATGAGATTGTAGGAGTCGCCACGGGCCGCTCGTCTTGTGCCTCCCCTCCCTGTTCATTGGATAAGGCCTTTCCTGTGAACGGAACCACCGGCCCCTTGGGCCTGAGGAAACCGACGAGGGATCCTAGACCCTGAACGCATTGAGGACCGTTTTTCCGATTTCAATTGTGTCCATACCTGTGCTCCAAGTCCGTGGTGCCCAAACTGAATTATCGCGTGAGCAGATTTCTGTTCCGCACATCTCACCAAGAGACCGAAGATGACTGCATTGTTCCGCGTTGATCGATCTTCACTCTGCTGTGCGGCGGCGCTGTGGCTGGTTTGGTTCTCGTTGCCCGTCGTCCAAGTGGCTGCCGAAGAGCTTGCGAAGGTCTCGCCGGTTCGAGAATTGGTGACCGATGCGGCGAAAGATCAGGACGACCTCTGCTTCTGGGGTCACCCGACGAACCCGGTGCAGAGCACTATCATTGCTTCTGATAAGAGTGCGAATTTTCTGTTCGTCTACGATCTGGACGGCAAAGTGATCCAGCAGATTACTGTCACCAAACCGGGCAACATCGATATT
>CBIHQO010000706.1:0-4093 GCA_966211735.1 uncultured Schlesneria sp. | reverse complement strand
TGGCCGAACTACTCGACCTGGTACTCCCTCGCCAGCAGTTCGTAGTCGCCGATGCCCTTCTCGTTCAAGCCGGAATCGCGAACGATTTCCGTTTTGGCGACTCGGCCGCCGGTCAGTTCTTTCGCTGTGGCGTTGATTCGACCGTTCGCATCGTAGCTGTACGTCACTTCGACTGGAGATCCGGCGGGCAGGCCCGGTGGCAGGTCAACGATGCGGAAGTCGCCGATCTGCGTACAGGCTTCGGGGTCTGTTGCTTCCCCTTCCAGGATGTACACGTGAATCGTGGTCTGATTGGCGGAATTGGTGACGAAGCGTTGGGTGACGTTCATCGGGATCTGTGAGTTTTTGGGGATCATCACATGGTTGATCTTGCGAGACCGATCGCTCGGGCTGCTCACTTTGACCCCCAGCGAGTGCGAATTGACGTCGGCCGTGTTGACCGATCGCAGCCGAGCCGTGATCAGGTCGTTCAGTCCTTCGACCCCGCGGCTTTCGCGAGCTTCCAGGATTGCCGCGTGAATCGCCGCTCCCTGAGCCACGGCTTCTTCCGGACGAAGTTCTCGAGAAGGGCGGCGCTGGCAAACTTCGGTCAACATCTTTTCGACCGAAGGCATGTAGGTTGAACCACCGACGAGCACCACTTCGCTCAGCGTTCCCGGTTCGACACCGGCCTGTTGCAGCACCAGTTCGGTGGTGTCGCGCGTTCGCTGCAGCAGGTCGCCGCACATGCGTTCGAAGTCTTTTCGAGTGAACTGCAGGGTCAGCGTCTTGCCCTTGTAGTAGACCGACAGAGGAACCTGGTCCTTGGTACTGAGGGCTCGCTTGGCATCTTCGCATTCGACGGTGAAGTTGCGCATGGCGTCCAGGTCTGGCCGCGGATCTTCGCCGAATCGTCGAGCGAACTGTTCGGCGACGTGGTCGGTGATGCGCTTGGTCCAGTCGATGCCCCCCAGCATCACGTCGCCGTCGGTAGCGAGCACGCGGAACTGAGTCGGCGTGTAGCGGACGACGGTCACGTCGAACGTTCCGCCCCCCAGGTCGTAGACCAGAATCGTCTTGGCTTCCTGCTTCAGGTCGGCTCGTCCAAGTTCGCCCTTCATCCAGGCATAGGCGAGCGTCGCGGCGGTGGGTTCGTTGATGATGTCGACGACGTTCAAGCCGGCAATACGACCCGCATCCTGGGTGGCCTTGCGACGAACGTCGTTGAAGTAGTACGGAACGGTGATCACGGCATTGGTGATGGGGCCGATCTTCTTTTCGGCGTCCTGCTTCATCTTTTTGAGAATCAGGGCCGAGATGAATTCGGGCGTCAGCTTCTTGTTCTGGTAGACGACGAAGAAGTTCTTGTTCCCCATCTGCCGCTTAACAGCTTCGACGATGTGATCGGCGGATTCCTGCGAGCTGCGTTCGAAGGAGGGACCCACGACGACCTGGCCGTCGTCGCCCAGCAGCACGATGGAAGGTGTGATGTTTCTCCCGTCGGCGTTGGGAAGCGATTCAGGACGACCGTCGGGGGTCAGTCGTGCGATCGCGGAGTACGTCGTTCCCAAGTCGATACCGACAGTGTGTCCCTCTTGGAATTTCATCGTGCGGCCTGTTCCCGTGAGTTTATGGGCTTACCATGCGCCGACGACCGCGAATTACGATTTGTGCGGCCCGTGCGAGAAGCCCGAGATGTGGTTGTCGATAGGACACCTATTCTGACCTGGCGCAACCGGAAATCAAGCGCGTCACAAGCCGGAAAGGGGGATGGTTGGGGTGAATTGGACAGAATGAGGGTTCCGACCGCCAGAATGGCCCAGAAGGCCTTCGGATATCTCTAAAGGACGATATCGCAGACGAGGGAATTCATCAAAAAATCGCTGAATTTTGCGAGACACAGAGCCAGTCGGGCCGCCGCCAATGCGAGACTTGCTGGGTGGCATCGCCGATTGAGAGCAACCTTACGGCCAAATCGAGAAATCCCAACTGCCGGTGGCTGCGGGCGAGATTCCTCCCTGAGTCAGATTGCTCCAGTTGTCATAGCCGGTTCCGAGGAACGTATTGGGGCCGACATAACCTCCAAATGGTCCCGGCTGCATCCGACTCATTTCGCCGAAGGACGCCGGCATTTGATTGACGGGTTGCTGGTTTGTCCAGTTTTCGAACCGCGCGCCGAGATACGTATTCGGCGCGTCCTGCTGACCATACGTAAATCCATTGTGGGTCATATTCATCGCGCCGGAAGGATTCAGCATTGCCTGGAAGGTGGGACGGGACTGTTGTTCCGCCTGCCATTGCTGCTCGGCAGTTTTCCCTTGGGAATCCGCCTGGTTGGGCTGTCCGTTCTGCTGCGCCGCCGTTTGAGAGACTTGTGGCGTGTGGTTTCCGAAACCATTCAGTACTGCAGGCTGCACGGCATTTGGTCTGGCCGTATTCGGCGTCGTATTCGAAAACGCTGCCGCGTTCGAGTTGATCGTGACCGGCCCACGCGGTTGTGCGACGCCGTACGCCCACTGGCGGTCGAGTGCCTGCTGGGTCAGCGGTGGGCTTACCGACTGAGCGACCTGGGCGGGCGGATTCGGCTGACCGTACTGATTGGTGTATTGCACCGGACGATACAGGACGATCGGCCTGGGGAATGGCTGCTGAGCACTGGCATTGAAGGCACCCGTTGCGAGAGCAACACCGGTCAGAAGCAGGATTCTTTTCGAAACCATCGCAGTCACTTCGCAATCGAGAGGGCAAACATTGACCGTCGCGCCAGTCTGGCATGCATGCCGGCGGACTGCTGCGCTACGGCTAACTTATCGTTTCGGCGGATTGACTGATCCAGCATCACCAAACCAGCATGATCGCTAGATCTCTACCGAACATCTTGCCTCGGGGAAGAAGGCGCAGTCAATGGGCAAGCCGACGAACGGCAGAATTTGCCGATCCGATAATGTAGACGGCACACCGACGAGGTTAACTCGTTCTTAGTCCCAGCGGGACGGCAGACAATAGCCCACCGAACGGTGGGTTTAGCAACGATAACGTTGCCAGTCCCGGTAGGGACGACAGAACGCGATTGCATCAAGTCGGCCATGTCAGTTCGTCGTCAAAACGATCGGTCGTCCCTACCGGGACTGAGGATTTGCCAATCCCGCGCTTCGCATTAGAAGCCCGAAGATTTAGGCACTCGAACATAACAAATCAAGAAGCGCTCAACACACGGAGGGTGCTGTCGACGTTCGGCGCACTCTCCGTCGACTGAATCCGCGGGTGACGCGTCAATCGATGCAGCAACGCGATCGCGGCCAGGGCCGCCAGACATAGCAGTGCTGGCTGGTAGCGGAGCATTCCATCACCGTGGCGGAACAGCCAACTCCAGATGCCGTTGTCAGGCATCGCGTCTCCCATTCGACCATGCAGGATTGCCAGCACATTGTTCACGAAGTGAAAGGCAATCCCCGGCAGCAGACTGCGCGAGCGGATGCACATCATTCCCAGGATGATTCCCAGCAGGGACGCGTTGAAGACTTGTTGCGGGATCATATGGATGATGCCGAACGCCAAGCTCGATAATGTGACGGCCAGGCTGATCTTGCCAGCGCGGCTGAAACCGCTGAGCATGAAACCACGGAAAGCGATTTCTTCACAGATGGCGGGAGCGGCGGCGAAGGCCAGGATCACCAGCCATAGCGGCAGGGCATCGCTCGACATCATCTTCAAGGCTTCCACCAGGCCTGGTGGTGGCTTGGGGAAGAACCACTGCAAACTCGCTTGCAGTTCGACGACCAGCGGATGCAGTGCGAACGGCAGCATGATCGCCCAACCCAGCCGTCCAAAGCCCGGCCAGCGGAGTGAGAATGTCTTACGCATGCTGGTGGTCAGCATCACGCCCATCATCAGTGCGGGCGTCGCAATCAAGGCGATTTGCTGGATGAGCAGCAGGCGGATCTGCAAGATCCCTTGCTCATCAGGCGTGGCAACCTGAATCGCCATCTGCATCGATTTCATCGACAGGAACTGTAACATCAGGATCAGCAGGAAGCAGAAACCGGCCTCTGTAAACGAAGGAGTCGGCTCTTTGTCGCGGAGCAGATGTTTGACCCACAGTCGCAGGTCAAAT
>CBIHQO010000705.1:0-4099 GCA_966211735.1 uncultured Schlesneria sp. | reverse complement strand
TTCGAGATCGTTCAAGCCGATCACGTCAAAATTCTTGGTCGCCATCCCGACCTGATAGTCGAAGTCCTCCTGCGTGGCACTCCACAGGTTGCGGTCAAGCATCGAACGCTGGGGGTCGCCGATCCGATGATAGTTCAGGATCAGAACGCCCTGCCAAATTCGGCTGGCACGGAGCGCATGCCCGCAACCCGTAAGATCGAGTGCTTGGGAAAACAACGCCCGCTTGGAGAGATCGAGCAACATTGTCACCAACCGGTATGGAAAGTTCGGTGAGGCTGACTGTGGCATAACGCCACAATCTTCATGTCTCTAACTCTTGCACACCAATTTGTGACGGATCGGTCATGGAGGTGATAACATTACGGAATTGTTATCGAACTGTTCGGTCAACCGAAACGGCCGCTACAACCTGAATCTGCTCAGCAATCCTTAAAGGACATACGATCGATACGATGCGACGCAGAACTAAGCTGCCACCCGATCCTTTAGACGACTTAACGGCCGTTCAATCAGCCAGTACGACACGCAGGCGACCCCCAATGCGAGAAAGACGTTTTGCGGGAACGCATGGATCCAGCCCGGCTGACGAGGATGAAGTAACAATTGCTGCCAGAGATAGATACTGTAAGACCCCACTCCAATTGCGACCAGGACGGGATTGCGAAGAACTCGGCCAATCAATCCTACGTCACGAATGGCACCCCAGATCAGCAGGGCAATGCAGACGCCCGTGAGAGTGTAGTAGACAACGAGATGGAACTTGGTAAATCTCCCCATCTGCAGGGCCACGCCAATGGTGAGCAGGTAGACAATCATCATCGGTGTCGGAGTCAGATAGTTCAGCCAACTTCGCCAGTAATCAGACCGGGATGCCAAGGCGAGCAGGCACCCCATCGAAATCGTATCCATCCGAGTCAGCGTGCAGTTTTCCGCCAAATTCGAATAGAACCACGTGTCGGAATGTGACATGACATGGGGCATGACGAAGGTGATGGAGCAGCGCAATATCCAACAACCCAACACACATCCCACGGCCATCCGCCAGCCTCCTGTCAGGCCCGCGACGAATAACACGATCGGCCACACCAGGTAAAAATGCTCTTCCACCGACAGAGACCAGGTGTGACCCAATTCCCAGGAAGGGGGATAGATGAAATTGGTTGTATAAGTCAGAGCGCAAATCCAGTGCTCGCTCGGCACGCTGAATTCACCTGCATACTGGCATAGGGCCGCGACCGCCAGGTAAGCACAGTACACTGGGACAATCCGCAACGTTCGACGAACATAGAAACGCTTGAGATTGATGCGGCCTTTACGTTCCAGTTCCCGCGCCAGCAGCGTCGTGATCAGAAAGCCACTGATCACGAAGAAAATATCCACGCCAATATGACCCTGGCGGACCAATTGTCGAACCCAGTCAGATGTGGGGAAGCCAGGCGTCTGCATGCCATGCACCAGCAAGACCAGCAGGACGGCGATGGCTCTTAAACCGTCGAGCCCTGGAATCTGCCCCCTATCAATCCAGTCCGGTGCTTCGGACGCACGCTTGTGCTGTGACCGCGAAATGGCAACGGCTTCGCGAGTCGCTTTGAGGTCGCAATCGTCGACCGGTTCCAGCAATGTGGACGTGTCACAAATCATCGCTCGGCATTCTCCAAGGGTGGGCAGGGTAAGCGAACGCTACTGCACGCCTTGGGCCAGAAAGTCGCCACCTTTCGCATGTGTAAGGTACGCACCGCACTGAGGTGGGGTGATGACGGTTGGTGCGACATCTTGACGCAATACCGTCGTTGAGCGGTCAAAGTCGGACCGGGCGCGCGATCCACGGACAGAATGGTGGCGATGCTTAAAGGCAACGGATGCCGCCATATTTCACCATGCCGATACGCGAGGACTAATCAGCACAGGTCGTCAACGCCGCTACTTGCGTTCGCGGGCGTAGCGAACGCGGCAACCTCGAGCAATTGTCTCTTTCAGAGGCGATGTCTCACCCTTCAAGGTGGCTTCGATCGCGGCTTCAACGTGTTTCTTCTTCACTTTGGCGGCGTCTGAAGCATCATCCAGCGCCCCCATGTAGACCAGCTTGCGATCGCGATCGAAGACATAGAATTCGGGGGTAAAAATTGCTCCATAGTCTTTGGCAATCTTCTGCGACTCGTCGTAGACATAGTCAAAGGCAAACTCGCGTTGTTTGGCTCGCTCGGTCAAATCTGGCAGGGTGTCTCCTTTGACCCGATTCACGCACACGGCCACGATAGCGGCCTTGCCATCTTTGCCGCCGTATTTCTTCGTCAGTTCGTTAATCCGGTCTTCGTAATCGACCGCTGTGGGACACGAAGCGCAGGTGAATACCAGCACAAACACTTCGCGATTCTTGTAGTCAATCAGCGAATGTGTCTTACCGTCTGTGCCAGGAAGATCCGCCCAGGCCGGGGCCACGTCGCCGATGTTCAGAACTTCATTGAATTCGCCCGCACCGACGGAACGGTGGAAGATCACAATCGTACAGCAGATCACAATTCCAAAAATCGCTCGCAACATCTTGATGTCCCTTCTTCAACTCAACCGGAATTCGGTCAAGCCAGCAGTTTACTGACGACGTTTCCATGAACGTCCGTCAGACGAAAGTTTCGGCCTTGAAACTTGTAAGTCAACTTCAGGTGATCGATCCCCAGCAGGTGCAGCAACGTCGCTTGAAGATCATGCACATGGACACGATCTTCCACCGTATAGTAACCGATCTCGTCCGTCGCCCCGATCGTTTGTCCAGTCTTAAACCCACCCCCGGTCATCCACATCGTGTAAGCATCGATGTGGTGGTCACGGCCGAGTAGCGTTTCGCGATCTTCACCTTGCGGCGTCCGTCCAAACTCGCCGCCCCACACGACAATCGTCTGATCCAGCAGTCCGCGCCGCTTGAGATCCGCCACGAGGGCCGCGCAGCCTCGATCCGTTTCCCGACACCGGTCATCCAGCGACTTGGACAAGTCTGTCCCCGCATTGCCGTGGTGATCCCAATCGGTGTGATAAAGCTGGACGAACCGCACGCCGCGTTCCACCAGCCGACGTGCCAGCAAACAGTTGTTGGCGAACGAATGCTTCCCAGGTTCCGCCCCGTACAGATCGAGTGTTTCCTTCGTCTCGCCACTGAGATCAGTCAGTTCCGGTGCACTCGATTGCATCCGATACGCCATCTCGTACGATGCGATGCGAGTCGCAATCTCGGGATCTGCGGTCGTTTCGCGCCGCAACGCGTTTAAGTCGTTGACCGTCGACACAAAGTCGCGTTGCCGGTCCAGATCGATTCCCAAGGGGCTCTGCAGATTCAGAATCGGCTCTTTGCCCGACCGAAATGGCACCCCCTGAAAATTCGTCGGCAGGAAGCCGCTCGCCCACAGGGGAGCCCCACCGCGAGGCCCGCGTGGCCCCGATTGAAGCACGACGAATCCCGGCAGATTGCGCGATTCGCTTCCCAAGCCGTACGTCACCCACGCTCCCATACTGGGGCGTCCCATGAATTGAGGAGACCCCGTATTGACGAACAGTTTCGCCGGACCGTGATTGAAAACATCTGTCGCCATCGACTTCACAAAGCACAGGTCGTCGGCCACGCCTGCCAGATGAGGCAACAGTTCGCTGATCTCAGCTCCCGACTCACCGTGCCGGGCGAATTTACGGACCGATCCCAGCAGTTTGGCGTCCGCTTTGATGAAGGCAAACCGCTTTCCCTTCACGTACGATTCGGGAATGACCTGACCATGCAACTCGCGAAGCTTCGGCTTTTCGTCAAACAGTTCCAGTTGGCTCGGCCCGCCCGCCATGAACAGGAAGATCACAGCCTTCGCTTTGGCTTCATGATGCAGCCCGCGACTGCCAGAAGTGAAACCAAGAGGTTGAGTCTCGGCAATGGCAGGTCGCTGATCCGACATCAGCGCCCCCAAGGCCATCGCACCAACACCGACGCGGCAATTCTGGAAGAAATGGCGTCGCGTGATTTCCTGCAACAGTCGATCTTCAGCGACAAAGTCAGGCATGGGACTAGCCTTCCAAACGGGGGTGAGCTTATCTGTCGATGATGTTCGCCCCCGTCGTTGGTTGC
>CBIHQO010000704.1:0-4099 GCA_966211735.1 uncultured Schlesneria sp. | reverse complement strand
TGTTCGCCAGCCTGGACAAGCCCGCTGCACGACAACAAAACACTCGCCACTTTCGCCATCAACTTCATGATTATTCCCCAGAATCACGTCGCGGCGACCAAGGCGGCCGCCGATTCGGGGGGAACTTTAGGGCGTCGCTTTCGAATGGACAAGTACCTACAATCTTGTGCGGTACTCACACAAAGGTAAGCATGTCGATTGAGGTGGCGGCGTGAAGCGGAAGAGCTATTCCTGCGGGCTGGAAGCGGCGTTTGACGTAATCGGCGGCAAATGGAAGGTGATGATCTTGTGGAATCTGAGATCAGGATCCCAACGATTCGGCGAACTGAAACGTTCGGTCGAAGGGGTCACCGAAAAGATGCTGATTCAACAGTTGCGAGACATGGAAGCGGACGGCCTGGTGATTCGGAATGCGTTTCCCGAGATCCCCCCGCGCGTCGAATACTCGATCTCGAAGATCGGCGTCACATTGCTGACAGCGATGACTCCGCTGTGCGAATGGGGAACAGAGAACATCAACCGAATCACGGCGCGACGCCTCATTCCGGACACAGCGGGTAACTAAGTTTGCAGTTCGCTGGACCGCGCTGGTGCACCAGTCGTGCAAGCATCAGTTTCGTTAATATTAGTAGTGGAATATTATCAAGGCATTGCCAAGACAGAGGTGATCAATGATCTGAATGATCGACCTGGTGATCGTCATGTCATTTTGCTGAAGTTGGCACTTCCCACCACACATCTCGGCGATTATCGTCGCACGCGGCGGTGTCCTCATCACCGGCGAACGATGCTCCCACTTTCGCAATCTAAAAAGGTTTGTCATGAGCGTTAAAGCGATTCCCGATGGATATCATTCGGTCACTCCTTATCTGATCGTCTCTGACGCCGCCCGCGCCTTGGAGTTTTATAAGCAGGCGTTCGGTGCCGTGGAACTGATGCGTCTCGATGGACCCAATGGGAAGATCATGCATGCCGAAGTGAAGATTGGCGATTCGCCTGTGATGCTGGCTGATGAATTTCCAGAAATGGATGCGATCAGCCCGCAGACACTGAAGGGAACTCCAGTCAGCCTGATGATCTACGTCGAAGATGTCGACGTTCGCTTCAAGCAGGCCGTGAGTGCGGGAGCTAATGTTCAGCGAGCGGTCCAGGACCAGTTCTACGGAGATCTAAGCGGAACGCGGGTGGACCCCTTCGGGCATGTCTGGTCGATTGCGACTCATGTCGAAGACGTGACAGTTGAGCAGGTCAGAGAACGACTCGCGCAGATGATGAAACAAAGTCCAGAATGCTGATCGACTGCTCGACTAACCTCGAAAGACGTGCAGGAGTTCTACGTAGGCGGTATAAGTGCCACATGACGTGACACGGTTGCCAGCGAATGAATGCGCGATATTACGAAGAGAAGTTTCGATGACCACACCGGCCAACGACAGAGAACGCTCTGCCGCTCCAGCGAAGCAGCCTGAACAGACTACGGGGACGTGTTCAACGACCCCAGTCTGTCCCGTCTGCGGGGGTACTCTGCAGGACATCCGGCACAAGCTGGTTTGCAGCCGATGCCATACGATTTGCGAGACCTGTTGTGAAGGAGGACGCGGATAATCGCTTCGCAACCACTGCGATCGATACCAAGTCCGGACTGCCATGGAACTGCGAGCCTTTGCCGAGCGGGTGTTGTTATCCGATTCTCTGGATCTGAAGCTGGAACGTATTCGAGAGACCTTTACGGATAGCACTCCGGGAGCCGAGTTGCGCGTCACCGAGCCTGCTCGACCGGCGAACCTGCAATTCGCGCCTCGACGAGCCGCTCCGGCAATGCCGCACCCCAGTACGTTCACCGATCCGAAGCGGCGCGCGGTCGCACATCACATCATGGCGAATCATGAGCTGCAGGCTCTGGAGGTGATGGCGTGGGTCCTGGTTGCCTTCCCCCAGGCACCGGCCGAGTTTCGGATGGGGATCGCTCGAGTCATGCAGGATGAGCAGCGACACACGCTGATGCATATGGAGCGATCGTCGGCCCTCGGAGTGAAATTTGGTGACCTTCCTGTGAACTGCTACATCTGGAAGAAGGCACTGGGCTTCGAGAATGTGCTGCAATACATTGCCGGGTTGCCACTCACCTTCGAAGGGCGCAACCTTGACCATACACTTGAGTTTGAAGACTACTTTCTGAAAGCAGGCGACCCGAAGAGTGCCGCCATCATGAAGACGATCCATCGGGACGAGATCGCTCATGTTGCGTTCGGCATGGAATGGTTGCGGCGACTGAAGCCGGCAGGGCAGTCCGAATGGGATGCCTACGTTCAGAACCTGCAATATCCACTGCGGCCCAATAAATCGATTGGTGACATCTTTCACGCCGAGCCCAGGCTGGCGGCAGGCATGACACCCGATTTTCTGGACCGACTCCAACACGATTCCGGGACGCCGTCGCCTGAATGAGCAGGATGTCTTCGTAGGACGGGTTTCCAACGTTTCCAACCCGTTACTCTTCACAGCCATCGATCAGCCACGAAGGTCAGCATTCCCGTCAAAGCCTGAAGCGCAGGCGACGGGTTGGAAACCCGCCCTACGAAGACCGACATCAAGCAGGACTCTTCAGCCCGGCCGGCAATAACGATTCTGCGGAATAATCGGATTCATCCAACCTCCGCTGTCAGGTGATTGTGATTTGCCTTTGCGCCAGGTCGGCGTAAGTTTGCAGCGTGTTGTGTTCTGGCAGCGGGAAACCAGTTCCTTCGGCCAGACACCACCGCAGGAAAGTCGGGCCACGCGACTTGCGCAGTCGAATCTCAGGATTTACGTCCGAAATGACCAATCAGACCAACGGATCTGCCGACGCTGCCAATCCTCCCTTGCGAGACCTCAGCCAACTGCTGGCCGAGTTTGGGATTCAGTCGAGCAGCGCTGTGAAAAATGACCAGGCACCGACGACGGAAAGTCGCTCAGAACCAGCAGCACCGCAAAGTTCGACGCCGGGTATTACGTCGTGGCTACCGAAGCGTCATGTGCCCGACGCCGTGCGTGGCGACTCACAATTGGTGGCGCTATTCGACCGCGTCGAAGCGTTGCTCGGACCGACCGCAGCCGCGTCTCAAGAAGAATGGTTTCCTCGCAGTCCCGAGCGGCTGGAAGAAACGGGGCTCACCTCCAACGACATCGAACGTCTGATCTTGAAGTACCTGCTGGCACGCGGTTCGGCGACGGGGCGCGCGATCTCGCAGCAAGTTCGACTCACATTTGGCATCATCGACCCGATTTTGCGGGCACTGAAATATGATCAGCTGGTGGCATTCGTCGGCACCGCCGAAATGGGTGACTACGAATACACCATTACGGAAATGGGACGCGAACGAGCTCGTCGGTATGTCGAGGAATGCACCTACTACGGCGCCGCTCCGGTCGGCCTGCGTGATTATTTGAAGGCGATGGAAGTTCAGAGTATTGGTCAGCAGCAGGTCACCGAGCGCGACCTGCGCGAAGCATTCTCGGACCTGCTGATTAGCCCTGATCTGCTCGAACGTCTGGGACCGGCGATCAATTCCGGCCGAGGGATGTTTCTGTTCGGCGAACCTGGTAACGGCAAGACCAGCATTGCGGAGCGAATCACCAAGTGCTTCGGCTCGACAATCTGGATTCCGCGCGCGTTGGGGATCGATGGCGATTTCATCCGTCTGTATGACCCGGGTGTTCACGAGGAAGTGCCGATCGAAGCCGGCGAGGGTTTGTTCGACTTGTCCGGAGTCGATCCGCGCTGGATTCGCATTGTCCGCCCCACCGTCATCGCGGGGGGTGAATTAACAATGGAAGAGTTGGAAGTCTGCCAGAACCAGCAGACCAAGGTCTGCGAAGCACCACTGCAACTGAAGAGTAACTGCGGCACGTTGGTGATCGACGACTTCGGCCGTCAGCGGATGCCAGTTTGCGACTTATTGAATCGCTGGATCGTCCCGCTGGAAAAACGATATGACTTCTTGAGCCTGCCCAGCGGCAAGAAGATCCAGGTTCCATTTGATCAGCTGATTATTTTCTCAACGAACCTGGAACCGCGTGACTTGGTCGATGGGGCGTTCTTGCGACGAATTCCTTACAA
>CBIHQO010000703.1:0-4099 GCA_966211735.1 uncultured Schlesneria sp. | reverse complement strand
GACGAACGTGATCAGACGATGCGAGAATTGCATGAAGCTCATGTCGGTGTCGTGGAAGTCCTGGCCAAATACCTGCAATCAGCGAACCCGAAACTCAAGGATCGCTCGAAACGAGTTGCGGAATTGAGCGAAGCGGTCGCACGCGAGTTGAAAATGCCGGTACGCGATTGCGACGATATTCGTGTCGCGGCGCTGTTGTACGACATGGAAAACATTGAAATTACGGCGAGAGTGATTCGTAAAGCGGTTGGAGACGTTGAAACTCAGCAGGAGCAGCACTCATTCCATGGCTCTGAACTGGCAAACTCGTTGGGAGTCGTCTTGTCGAGTGCGTTTCCCCTGTTGACCAGTCAGTCCGAAGGGGACTTGTTGGGACAAAACTCCGGACCGCCCAGGCTTCCAACGGGGGCTCATATCATTCGTGCTGTCCGCGGTTATGACAATTACGTGCATGACGTGAAGTGGGGACAGAACGACGCCAGCGCTCGGCAAGATGCTGTCAGTGAACTTCGTCGTGACTTGGATGCCGAATACCCATCGTATGTCGTCGATGCTCTGGAACGCGTTGTTACTCGTGACGTCCCCAGACGAGCGGTCAATCAGTTGTTCGCCGTCGTTCGCTGATCGCCAGGCGGGATCTCCGCTTTCAGCAACTGCCGGACTGCATGAAAATCTCGGTGCAGTTGCTGTTGAACGCTTGGTGACATTCGCGCAGTCGTCGGCAATCGTTTGGGGAGTGAACGAGGCGATGTCGATGCTCGGACGGCGTGACGCGACGATTGCACCGCCTGTCTGAACGCTTGTGCTGACAAATAAAGTCCACCACCAAACAAAGTCGCCAGCAGGGCCGCTGTTGTGAGTGCGATCGTCAGGCGCAGGCTTTGCGATCCTGCTTCAAGCAGTGCGACGGTCCCCGTGGCCACGGAACTGGTGACGGCCGTTGTCACGGCGCGCCACCGCGACGTGCTGGGGTTTGTCTCGACATTCCGGGCCGTAGTCAACGTGTTCTTCTTCCGAGCGAGTATGAGTCGTTGCGAGCAATCCAGCGTAAACAGCGGCTGCGGGCACGCGGAAGCTCAATTTCACGGAAATGAGAAATCCTCGCGATGTCGCCCAAAATTTGCTATAAATCGCTTCCGATGTAACCCGCCGCCCGCTCCGCCTTCCTTGCTTAGAGTCGTCGTGATGATCGTGATGCAACCACTGATCTTTTTCTCTGGGTGACCTGGAACGATGCCGGCGTGATAGCAACGTCAGGCGGTCATCGGACTATTCATCAGCACAACAAATGCTCGCGAATACAGTGACCGACGCTACTTGAGTCTGGTTTTACAGTACGAGGATATTCCGAATGGCTGCTGATCCAACTAAGACACATGTCGCCAAGACGCTTGCGCATACGGCTTCGCTCGTCGGATGTCGATTTGATCCCACGGGCAAGTACATCTTTGCGGGGGGCGAAGACAACAAGATCGTTCGTTGGGAATTGGCGAGCAGCGCGAAGATCGAGTTCACCGCGCACGAGAGCTGGGTCCATAGTTTCGTCTTTTCGGCCAACGGAGAGATCCTGGTCTCGGGTGGCTATGACGGCCGCTTGATCTGGTGGCCAGCCACAGCCGAGATGCCAACTCCGATTCGTACGGTCGAGGCACATCAAGGCTGGATTCGCGCGATCGCGCTCAGTCCCGATGGAAAAGTTCTGGCGAGTTGCGGGAACGATTTGAAGGTCAAACTCTGGAATATGGCTGACGGAACGCTCATCCGAGAACTAAGCGGACATGAGCGACACGTCTATCACGTGGCCTTTCATCCGGACGGCAAACAGTTGGTTTCGGGCGACTTGACGGCCAAATTTATTCATTGGGAATTGGAGACGGGTAATCGGGTCCGTGATTTTGTCATTGCCAGCCTCACGAAGTACGACACCGGATTTATGGCCGACTATGGTGGGCCATATTGCATGCAGTTTGCGGCTGATGGCAAGCGCCTGGTTGCTGGTGGAATCACGAATGTGACCAACGCTTTTGCCGGGGTGGGGAACCCGATCATTGTGGAAATCGATTGGGAAACAGGCAAGGAGGCGATCGCACACCTCGTCAAAGCAAACATCAACGGCAAGGCTTTCGGTTTGGCGCTGCATCCCGAAGGATTCTTGATCGGGGCCACGGGTGGCGGCGGAGGCGGGCACCTTTACTTCTGGAAGCACGATTCCAAGGACGAATTTCATTCGCTGAATCTTGGAAACACCTGCCGCGACCTGTCACTGCATCCTGACAATCTACAACTCGCAACTTGTCATCACGATAAGAATGTCCGCATCAGTGTGATGGCACCCAAGCCGGCGTGAATTGAACTCGTGCGGGCAGTCTCGACAGAGGATCGTCACAAGATTGCAGGAAGCGAACGGAGGAAAGTACAGCATGCGCCGCTTGATGTTATGTGGACTTGTGATCGGACTCGCGGCGACTCGCTGTTTGACCGCTGGTGAACAGCGGTTGAACGGCCAGAAATTCACTCTCCCCGACGGATTCGTGATTGAGCTCGTGGCCACGTCGCCGCTGGTCGATCGGCCGATCACGGCGGACTTCGACGAACACGGCTATCTCTATGTTGCGGATTCATCGGGATCAAATGATCCGGTTCAGAAGCAACTGGCAGACAAATCGCATCGGATTGTGCGGTTGCAGGATTCGGATGGCGATGGCGTATTCGATAAGAGCGTCGTGTTTGCCGACAAGATGATGTTCCCCGAAGGAACCCTGTGGCACGACGGCTCTCTTTATGTTGCTGCTCCACCCAGCATCTGGAAACTGACTGACACCGATGGTGACGGGGTTGCCGATCGCCGTGAAGAATGGTTCGTTGGAAAGACGTTAACTGGCTGCGCCAATGATCTGCACGGTCCCTATCTGGGGCCAGACGGGTGGATCTATTGGTGTAAGGGAGCCTTTGCTGAGCAGACCTACGAGCAGCCTGGAAAGAAACCGCTGATCACGAAAGCGGCCCATATTTTCCGCCGTCGAGCGGACGGAACTGGTCCAGTTGAAAACGTGATGACCGGCGGCATGGATAATCCCGTCGACGTGGTGTTCACTCCGGGAGGTGAAAGGTTATTCACGACGACATTTCTACAGAATCCCGGCGGGGGCTTGCGCGACGGAATCATTCACGCCGTTTATGGCGGAGTGTATGGCAAGGTTCACAATGTCACCGACTTCCATCCTCGAACAGGAGATCTGTTGCCGCCGCTGATCCACATGGGTGCGGCCGCGCCGTGCGGGCTGACACGATATGCATCCGAATCGTTTGGATCGGCGTATCGCGACAACGTCTTCGCGTCTCAATTCAACTTGCATAAGGTGTCGCGCCATCAATTGAAGCCCGCAGGGGCCACGTTTCAGTCGGTGGATTCGGATTTCGTGGTCTCCGACAATATCGACTTCCATCCGACAGATATCATCGAAGATGCTGATGGAAGCCTGATCATTTGCGACACGGGAGGCTGGTACAAGCTCTGCTGTCCGACGTCGCAGCTTGCCAAACCGGATATCATCGGAGCTGTCTATCGAGTTCGGCGCACGGGGAGCGATGTGGTTGAAGATCCACGCGGAGTGAAACTGCGCTGGCCCGACATGTCCGCGACTGAACTATCGCGCTTGTTAGATGATCCGCGACCTGCGGTGCGGCAGCGTGCGATTCATCTCCTCGGACAACAAGGCTCCAAAACGATTGGTGCCCTGACGCCACTGTTCCGCGTGCTGGAAGACGGAACGAGTCTCACCGATCAGCAATTGGCCGATTCGACGCTCTCTATGCGTCCGCGACGTGCGTCGGAGTTGGCACGCCTGAACGCCGTCTGGACTCTGACTCGAATTGATCGGCCCGAGGCAAGAGCACTGGTTCGGCAGGCGTTGTTTGGTCCAAGTTTGACCGTTCGACAAGCCGCGCTGCAGTCGATCAGCTTGTGGCGTGATCGCGAAGCCGCGCCACAGGCGAAGGCGTTGTTGAGGATCTGCAATCCGCAGAATCAACGGCTGTCGGCGGAAGTCTTGGGACGAATTGAGGACAAATCCGCCGTTTCTCATCTGCTGGCAGCGGC
>CBIHQO010000702.1:0-4099 GCA_966211735.1 uncultured Schlesneria sp. | reverse complement strand
GGCGACTGGGGCACCCAGTTCGGCATGATCATTTACGGTTACAAGAACTTTCGAGATCAGGCGGCATACGAACAAGCCCCGGTCGCAGAACTGGCGAGACTCTATCGACTGGTCAACCAACTCTCCGACTATCACGAGGTCGTCGCCAAGCTGCCCAAACTGCAGCAGGAACTACCGCTGAAAGTGCAAGCTGTGGCCGCAGCAAAAGCAACCGCAGCAGCCAATCCCGCTGATAAAGACGCTGCCCGAAACCTGAGGCGACAGGAACAGGATCTGGCTTCGTCGAAAGAAGAGATTGAATCGGCGAAGAAAAAGACCACGGCGATTGACGGCGATCCTCAGTTGAAAGCGTTGGCGGATGCTCACCCGCAGGTCGCGGAACTGGCTCGACGAGAGACCGCCAAACTGCACGCAGGTGATGCTGAAAACAAACGACTGTGGGATGAATTCGTTCCTCAATGCCTGCAGGCATTGGAGTCGGTCTACCGGCGATTTGGTGTCAAATTCGACATGACGCTCGGTGAGAGTTGGTATAACTCGATGCTCGCGGGGATCGTCGAGGAGCTGAAACGAAAGGGGTTAGCCGTCGAGAGCAACGGCGCCACTTGCGTCTTCATCGAAGGAAACGAAGCTCCCTTCATCGTCCAGAAGGCCGACGGGGCATTCACCTACGCGACCACCGATCTAGCTACGATCCGACATCGAGTGGAAACCCTTCACGCCGACGCGAGCTTGTACGTCGTGGATTCGCGACAAGGCGAACACTTTCAGTTGCTGTTTGCGACTGCGAAGAAGTTGGGATTTGATAAGACCGAATTCCGACATGTCAGTTTCGGAACCGTACTGGGTGACGATCGACGCCCGTTCAAGACGCGATCAGGTGATACCGTCGGTCTGGAAAGCTTGCTCGACGAAGCCGTGCAGAATGCTCGCAAGATCGTCGACGTGAACAGTGCTCATCTTCCCGACGAAGAGCGAGCACGGGTTGCGGAGTTGGTCGGTCTTGGCGCGATCATCTACGTCGACCTAAATCACAACCGGGACAGCGATTACGTCTTCAGTTGGGAGAAGATGCTGGCCACAAATGGCGACACGGCCACATATATCCAGTATGCGTATGCTCGTGTCTGCGGGATCCTGAGGAAGGGTGAAGTCGACGTCGCTGCCTTGCGTGCTAGTGACGCCCCGATCATCTTGGGCAGTCCTGCCGAACGAGTCCTCGCTTTACAGTTGAACGCGTTCGACCAAGCCGTGTCGGACGTGGCAGTGGACTACCGACCCAACCTGCTGACGCAATACCTGTTCGAAACCGCGAACATCTTTGCCCAGTTCTACGACAAATGCATCGTCCTCAAAGAGCCAGATGCGGCTCTGCGGACAAGTCGTCTGCTGTTGTGCGATGCGACTGCCCGGGTCTTGAAACAAGGCCTGGAATTGCTGGGGATCGGTGTTGCGGAGCAGATGTAGTCACATGGCTTTGCTCGAAGGATGAATCCTGTCGAGGTGTGATAATTCATGGGACCGAACGAACCAGATCCCAACGATGGCCGCCTGATGCTGGGCCTGGGCGGCCTGCTCTTCATCCCGCTCTCCGTCGGTGCGGTCTACGGACTGGCCTTCAACGTTCCCGCACCGCAAGGACCCGTCGAGTGGGCCATTCATATTTTCCTGGGTGAAGTTGCCGTGACGGCAACGCTCTTCTTCGTGATCGGCTTCGCTTGGGCGATCTCAGGAAATCGTACACTGAAACGCATCTTCGATGGCATCACCGTCAAATTTGCGTGGCTCTTCATTCCGATCGCGATCCCCGCACTCCTGACGGCAGCGTGGATCGCAATCTTTCATTGAAGCGTCAATGTCCGCTTACATTTCTGGCGGGTTGATGGCCACGTCGTAACGCAGTGGTTCCATCGAGAATGATGCGCGGCCCTGCGAGAGGCTGCGGACATCGTTCGAGTAGCCGAACATCTTCGACAATGCGACTTCGGCTGTGATCGCGACCAGGTTTCCGCGGACTTCGGTGTTCACGATGATGGCTCGACGGGAATTCAGGTCGCCCGTCACGTTACCAACGAAATCCTCGGGTGCAACGACTTCCAGCTTCATGATCGGTTCGAGGAGCACCGCGCCGCCGTCTTGCAGCGCTCGTCGCATGGCGTCCGCCGACGCAGCTCGCAGCGCGACTTCTGTTGTTTCGCCTTCGCGATAGTCGACATCTTTGAGTACGACTTTCACATTGATCAGCGGATATCCGACGATGCCGCCCCCTTTCAATTCGTCTCGCAACGCATTTAGCAGCACGTCGAGCGATTCTGGCGGGATGGCATTTGGCTTGAGTTTGCTTTCGACAACCAGTGTCGCTTCGTTGATGACAGGTTCAACACCGATTGTGATTCCTGCGTATTGGCGCGTTCCACCCGTCTGGCGATCAAACTTGCCTTCGGTATCGATCTTGTTGGGAATCGTTTCGCGATAGGTAACGCGTGGCTTGTGCGTGCGGAACTTCATGTGGAAGTCTCGTTCCATCCGCTTGCTGATGATTTCCAGATGCAGCTCGCCCATCCCGCTGATGATCGTCTGACCCGTTTCTTCACTGATCTTGGCAGTAAAGGTCGGATCCTGCTTCATCATCAACTTCAAGGTCGTTTCCAGCTTCTTGCGATCCGCGCTGCTATCGGGCTCGATCGCCATCGAGATCACGGTCTCGGGGAATGAGATGGCTTCGAGCAGGATCGGATTCTGTTGATCACAAAGCGTATCGCCCGTGACCGAGTCTTTGGGGCCGATGACGCCGACAATGTCGCCGCAGGTCGCTTCGTCCAGAGCTTCTCTCGAGTCAGCCTGGATTCGCCACAGTTGGCTGACCAGTTCCTTGTCGCCCGTTCGTGGATTCAGCATGCGCGAGCGGCTTTTAAGGACTCCCGAATAGATGCGAATGAAATAGAGTTCGGCGTGCTCGTCCGCGTGAATCTTGAAGACGAGACCACAGAACGGTTCTTTCGCCGAAGGTTTACGCACTTCGGCCTTATCGGCCTTCTTGGGATTTGGATTGCGACCTTCAACAGGCGGGACATCCAGCGGACTGGGCAAGTAACGAATCACGGCATCCAGAACCGGTTGGACGCCGATGTAGTCGAGCGACGAGCCGCAGAACACTGGCTGGATCTGGGACGAGACAACAGCTTTGCGCAGCACGCGAATGATCTGATCCGCAGGCAGATCACCCGTCTTATCATAAATCGCAAAAGCCTCGTCGTCGGTCAGGGCGATCGCGTCGATCAACTTGCCCCGCCATTCCTCGGCACGCAGTTGTTCGTCATCTGGAATCGGCTGGATGTCGATCTTGGTCCCTTGCGACTCGCGATCGAAGTACATTGCCTTCATCTCGATCAGGTCAATCACGCCGCGGAACCCATTGGGGTTGGTGATTGGACCTTCACCGATCGGAAGTTGAACGGCGATCGGGTTGGCTCGCAGTCGTTCTGAGATCTGATTGAAGACGCGTTCGAACCCCGCACCGATGCGGTCCATCTTGTTGATAAAGCAGATACGCGGAACGTGGTACTTGTCGGCCTGTCGCCAGACAGTTTCGCTTTGGGCTTCGACACCTTCCACGGCACTGAACACAACCACGCCACCGTCGAGCACTCGCAGGCTGCGTTCGACTTCTGCGGTGAAGTCGACGTGGCCGGGGGTGTCGATGATGTTGACGGTGAAACCCTGCCATTTGCACGAAATAGCCGCCGAATAAATCGTGATGCCGCGTTTGGCTTCCTCGGGGTCGAAGTCGGTGACGGTGGTCCCTTCATCGACGCTGCCAGGCCGATGCGTCTCACCCGTGTAAAACAGGATTCGTTCCGTGGTCGTCGTTTTCCCGGCATCAATGTGAGCGATGATGCCGATATTGCGAATCTGTTGTATGTCGGTGGCCATGACGAGGTACTTATCGAATGAGCGGGAAAAATCTGAAAACTTGTTTAACCGCATGGGCATCATCCCACGCGTCGGTGCATCGTAACCCAGCCCTATCAAAAGCTGAAACCGCGCGGGGCGATGCCCACGCGGTTAAACGATGATTGCCTGTCGATTACTTCGCGGC
>CBIHQO010000701.1:0-4104 GCA_966211735.1 uncultured Schlesneria sp. | reverse complement strand
CCTGGTTCATGTGGTGGCCCCTGTCGCCGAGACCGCTGTCGCCCAGGAATCGCGTGAACCAGCGTCGAAGTCGTCTCCTGCGGATCGTTACGCCGTTCCTGAGACGAGCGAAGCCACCGTCCTGGTCACATTCGTCAAGGGGCTGAAAACGTTTCGTCCCGAGCTGGGATCGGATCTGGAGGAGTACGAAGAAAAAATGCCGGCGGCGATTCGCAAAGCCTGCGAACGAATCCTGGCCGTGGATCGAAACGAGAATTCAGAACCACATTATTTTGCCCGTCGTGAGATGCTGTCGTTCCGCATGACGGACATGGCGGAATCGGAAAGTGATGATCTCGAACAACGAAAGAAACTGACAGCAGACTGCGTCAAAATCTTGAAGGTCTCCGATCGAACAGCCGCAGACGCGGAACTCGCCACGACTCTGGCCACGACCTTTGAAGACTTTGCGCCCGATGACGAAGCACTCTCTTTCTATCAGTCGCTAGGTAATCTGTTTGTCCGTAGTACTGATTCTGAAATCGCTCAACGAGGCGAGTATCTGGAAGGGGCGGCGCGGCGCCTGGGAATTATCGGGCAACCGTTTGAGCTCGCCGGTCAAAACATCGACGGTAAAGATTTCGATCTGAAATCGTTGCAGGGGAAAATCGTTCTGGTCGATTTCTGGGCCACCTGGTGCGGTCACTGCATGGATGAATTGCCTCACCTGAAGCGTAATTATCAGGCCTACCATGATCGCGGATTTGAAATTGTCGGCGTCAGTGTGGATGACGACCGCGAAGCACTCAAGAAATTTCTGAAGAAACAGAAGATTCCCTGGACCACGCTGCACGACGAAGAAGCCGGTGCCGAGCACCCTGCGGCAACTCACTATGGCATCGCGGCCTATCCAACATCGTTCCTGCTCGATCGCACGGGACGTGTGGTGGCGACGGACCTCCGCGGGCGCAAACTGGGACAAAAGCTGGCAGAGCTTTGCGGCACCGACGCCGACAAGAAGACCCCCTACCCGATTTTCAGTGTTGGCGAAGTCATCGACAAGATGACGGTTGCTGGATCGCGCCTTTACAAATCAGGCAAGGCAAAGGGCGATGTGGCGCTCCGAAAGAATTTGGATCGCCAGACTGCGGAATTGGATCTCCCCGAACCGCGCGAGGAAGTTCTTTCGGATCGCGAACTCTATCGGCGCCTCAGCCAGAGCGTCTTTGTCGTCTGCAGTCTATACAAGCTGGATAGCAATGCCGAGTGGCAAACGTCCCTGGCAACTGCATTCGCCGTCACCAGCGATGGCGTACTGACATCAAGCGGCCATGTCTTCGACAATGAAGACGAAGCCGATGCGATCGTGGTGATGGATGTGAACCGCAAGGTCTATCCCGTGCGCGAGTTGCTGGCGATCAACAAACAGGCCGATACCTGTCTGTTCCGGATCGATGCCAGTAACCTCGAACCGCTGCCCTATGCGGATGACGCGCCGCCGGGGACTCGCGTCTGGGTCATGGGACACCCAGGCGATAGCTTTTACTTCTTTTCGCACGGGTTAGTCTCGAACTACGATAAAGATCCCGACGGGATCATCTGGATGAATACGACGGCCGATTTCGGCCAAGGATCAAGTGGCGGCCCCGTCGTTGACGAACGTGGCAATGTCGTCGGACAGGTCAGCCGCACGTTCACGCTTTACGCGGGTGGCCCGGCGGCGCGAGGTCGCCTTCGACGCGTGGCGGGCGAGCGAGTCGCCGAAAAGCGAGAAAAGGACCCGAACGAAAAGCCGGATGCAGACGAAGACGTGGCAGATCCGCAGATGGTGTTCAAGTCCTGCGTACCGGTGAAGACACTGCGCTCGCTCGTGAAGCCCAAGAAAATCGAACCAGTGAAGCATTTGGAAAAGTGACCGAGTTCGTCACTGAGGCTCGCACGGATTGGTCCCGCGAGAGAATGCATCGTCACAAAAGCGCGGGCTCTCGCTTTGGCAGAAAGTCCGCTTTAAAAGCTTCCAATTTTTCTTGAGCCCGTTCGAGTAACTCTTCGAACACTCGGTCGGAACTCAGAATTGGTTTCGCGTTCGCGGACAACTTCTGGAGTGCTCGTTTTGACAGCTTTCGCTTGATTCGGCTGTGCAGCTTTAGCACGAACTCGAGCTGATGGAGCGGGCGATCGTATGGCAGGGGGATATGTTGCGGTTGATATTCCACGTGAACCGACTGGCACCAGTCCTGCCACTTGAAGTGCAGGATATTCGAGCCTGAGTAAACTGGAACCCAAGGGACTCTCAAGAAGTCGGCGAAAATGGCGCCGTGCATCGCTTCCGTGATCAGGGTCTCAACGCTGCCGATCTTTTCGATGACCGCATCGACGGAGTTGAACGGGTCGACATACAGGACGCCAAGTTCCGTACAAAGATGTTCGAGTGCGTTCGAACGAGTTTCCCAATGCGGACAGAAACCGAACTTGTATTTCTTTTCCGAGGTCGTTGTCAGCACAAGCTTCGCAAGAATCGCGGCATCGGTCAGCGCGAACTTGGGATCAATTTCGAGCGCCTTCGCTGATAGGGGGCCTCGCACAAAATAGAACTTCCAGGTCTTGTCGACATGAGGAAGCGAACTGCCGTATCCGACGCCGGATCCAAATACGACTTTGGTCTTGTCTTTGAATTTGTCTAACTCAGAATTCAGCAGTGTGCCAATGCCGACAAACATCGTGTCATCGGAGTTATCAAAAGCTCCGGGAAGCAACTGACCCCACAGCCACGGGTTCAATTGGTCGCCAAAATTGGGGGCTTTCGGCCAGTAGTGCAACTTCATCTCGCGAATCCTGATGCTCCAAGATATCGCGAGTGGACGATCATTGATGGTGCGAACACCAAGCCAAGGACCACCGCTCGATAACGGATCTCTTAGAGTCTAGTTAACGATCTTCAACCACGGCGATTTGGCAGCGGTCACGACACCGATACCTGCAATGTTCGCACCAATCGAACCGGGTTGGCCCAAACTCCGGCTTGCGAATACCTCGCCACGTCAATTAACCCGCCGACAAATTCGGCATCCCGAATTTATCGCGTCATCATCAGCAGCACTCTTTCCGCTGGCAGATTAACGCGTTGGAAGTTTGACTTCACACGGGCTAACGAGCAATCAAGTCAAACAGATATGTTTGAACAAATGTGCGTGCTGCACTCTTTCCATACTCCGCGTAGTATTTCTCCGCCGCGCAACACCTCGATGACGCGAAAACGTGAGGCAGCGCTGAATGCCAGACTCTTCGGGAAACCTAAGTTTCCCTGAGTCAACTTTTTAAGATTTCGTTCACGACCCGGCCAGAGACGTCGGTCAGGCGGAAGTCGCGACCGCTGTAACGATAGGTTAGTTTCTCGTGATTCAGTCCCAGCGTGTGCAGTATCGTGGCGTGCAGATCGTTGACGCTGACCCGATCAATCAAGGCTTTGTGTCCGATCTCATCGGTTTCTCCATAGAGCGTGCCGCCTTTGACTCCCCCGCCTGCGAACCAGGTCGTGAAAGCATGCGGATTATGATCGCGACCGGTTCCACCCTTCTGGACAAGCGGCAGTCGTCCGAATTCGCCGCCCCAGACGACCAGCGTTTCATCCAACATCCCTCGCTCAGCCAAGTCAGTGAGCAGTGCTGCGATCGGTTGATCTGTTTCGGCCGCGAAACCGGTGTGATTGGCACCAATGTTCGCGTGACCATCCCAGCTTCGTTCGTTCTCCATCCCGCCGGAGTAGATTTGCACGAAGCGGACGCCACGTTCGACCATACGACGAGCGATCAGGCATTGCTTGGAGAAGTGCGCACACTTGGGATTGTCGAGGCCATAGAGCTTCTGAGTCGCTTCGGACTCTTTGTTTAAATCCAACGCTTCCGGGGCCGCCATTTGCATCCGGTACGCGAGTTCGAATGATTCGATCCGCGCCGCCAGTTCAGACTCGGCCGGGTGGTGCTCCAGATGATTCCGGTTGAGCTTCGCGAGCAGATCCAGCTGAGCTCGCTGTTGGGGCTCAGTCATCTCTTTGGCGCGGTTCAAGTTTTCGATCGGGTCACCCTGAGGTTTCAGTGCCGTCCCTTGATAGATACTCGGCAAGAA
>CBIHQO010000700.1:0-4107 GCA_966211735.1 uncultured Schlesneria sp. | reverse complement strand
TGAACCCTTTCAGAAAATCGCGGATCTTATCGACCCAGGCGTTGTTCACATCGAACATCACGCCACCGACGCGCGTGTAGCTCGTATGAAATCGCTGGCCAGACGCCGATTCGACGATGTCGTAGATTTTTTCGCGTTGATAGAACGCATACAGGAACGCAGTGAACGCCCCAAGATCCAGGCCCGTTGTTCCGACGTTCAACAGGTGATCGTGCAACCGCATCAGTTCGGCGAGGATCGTTCGCAGATACTTGCAGCGCGGTGTGATCTCGATACCTAGCAGCTTTTCCACCGCATGATGCCACGAGATCTCGTTGGCCAGCGGCGAAATGTAGTTCATCCGGTCGACGATGGTGACGTACTGATTGAAGTCGAGGTGTTCGCCAAGCTTCTCGAATCCCGAGTGCAGGTAGCCGATATGCGGCACCGCGTTAATGACGGTTTCGCCGTCCAGCGTCAGGATCAACCGCAACGTCGTGTGAGTCGCGGGATGCTGCGGCCCGAAATTAAGCGTCCAGAGATACTCCTTTTCTGGAGCATCCATTTCGGCGAGATCGGAAACTTCAAACGGCATGGGAGCCTCGGGGACGAAGAAACTTCAATCGTAACGGCAACGGTGAAACAACCCTTAACTATCGGCTCGCGTCACAATCGGGAAGTTGTGGCGTTCGCCTCTTCCCTTCAGCGGATAGTCTTTTCGAAGCGGAAACGCGGTGAATTCATCAGGCATCAAGATGCGTCGCAGGTCGGGATGTCCGACGAATGTGATTCCAAACATGTCATAGACTTCTCGCTCCAGCCAATCGGCTGACTTCCAGAGCGAATACATTGAGGGGAGCGAAGGATTCGGGTCGTTGACGAACGTCTTCAGCACCAACCGTTCGCCCGAGTGAGTATTCACCAGAACATAGACAACGCCGAAACGATCCGTCGCGCCTTCATATTCGAGGTAATCAACGGCGGTCACTTCAGCCAGCATATCGAAGCCGCACTCTGACTTCAGGGTCGACAGAATCGGCATCAGCTTCACGGCCGGGACGACGACGCGATGATTATCGCGGAAATCACTGAAGACAAGTTCGTCTTCTGGAAACTTCGCTTGAAGTGTTTCTGCTGTGGACATGGGCCTGGGCTTCCAAAGAGATTCAGTTCAGCGAGATCAACTTCTCGTTTGCTTCGCGGATGCGGATCAGCTCATCACTGTCGTACGGCTTTGGACCCGTCGAGAAATCTCGTTTGGCAAACTCGGTCCCGTTCAGCGTCCCGCCATGACGAATCTTGTCCTGTAAGGCGATAATGCCGGCCATCAGTTGTTCGGGGCGAGGAGGGCAACCGGGGACGTACAGGTCGACCGGAATGAAGCGATCTACCCCTTGCACCACGGCATAGGTGTCAAACACGCCACCGGTACAAGCACAGGCACCCATGCTGATGCACCACTTTGGCTCGGGCATCTGCTGCCAGATGCGTTGCAGCACAGGCAGCATCTTCATAACCACTCGGCCCGCCACGATCATGAGATCGCACTGGCGAGGGCTGAATCGCATGACTTCCGCGCCAAACCGAGCCAAGTCGAAGCGGCTGGACGCCGTGGCCATTAACTCAATGCCACAGCAGGCGGTCGCGAAGGGCATGGGCCACAGGCTATTGGATCGAGCCCAACTGGCTGCGGCATCCAATGTCGTCATGAAGATATTGTCGGGCTTGTCTTTCATCGCCACTTGAAAACCCCTTTACGCCACGCGTAAACATAAGCGATTGCGAGTGTCCCCATGAAAACCAGCATGACGCCGAACACCGTCGTCCGGAGGGCAAGGGGAACACCAACGCCATCGAATGTCGTATCTTCCATGTAGGCTGCGACAGCCCACGGATATAAAAAGAGCAATTCGACATCGAAGACCAGGAACAGAATCGCGACGAGGTAGAACTTCACGTCGAAGGGCTGGCGAGCATCCCCGATCGGATCCATTCCGGATTCGTAGGGCATCTGCTTGACGGCCGTCTTTTTACGGGGCCCAACAATATGGATCACAATGAGATTCGCAATCACGAATCCCACCATGACACCTGCGTAAATCAATACGGGGTGAAAGGTTTCCATCTTTCCTCTGTTATGGCCAATGCAATCTTTGCGCAACCCGCCTCAATGAAAGCCAGCGGATTCTAGGATTGCCCCCCCCAAACTGCAACGCACGCCCAGACGGAGCCCTCCTTGCGATTCTGACAGAGCCCCGAATAGCCTGAAAGGCTCCGCAGCCATTGTGTTCCAGTTTCTTAAAACCGGGAATGGCGGGGACTTCGGTTATTTGCCAAAGATTAATGGATCGCAATGGAAACACGGAGATCAGGTCAGGACATCGTGCAGGACGTGTCCATGCACATCGGTCAGACGCCGCTCGATCCCATTGTGGTAGAAACTTAATCGCTCGTGATCGAGTCCTAGCAGGTGCAGAATCGTTGCGTGCAGATCGTAAATGGATGTCACCTTATCAACCGCCATGTGGCCGAAGTCGTCTGTCGCTCCGTACGAGAATGCTTTTTTGACGCCCGCCCCTGCCATCCAGGCGGTGAACCCCTTGGGATTGTGGTCGCGACCGCTGGACCCTTTCTGGAAAGTGGGCATCCGGCCGAATTCTGTCACCCAGACGACCAACGTATCCTCCAACAGACCTGTTCGCGTCAAATCGCGGAGCAACGCCGCGGCGGGTTGGTCGAGAATTGGGCCGTGAATACTGTATTGTTCTTTCAATGTCTTATGCCCGTCCCAGTTCCCGACTCCTTCTCCCATCGCGTAAGCACCATTAAACAGCTGCACAAAACGAACACCTCGCTCGAGTAACCGCCGCGCCAGCAAACAGTTTCTGCCAAAGCCAGCTTTCGTCTTATTGGTGTCATGCAAACCGTACAGCGTTTGCGTTTCCAGGCTTTCCCCCGTCAGATCCGAGACTTCGACGGCCCGCAGCTGCAGTTTCGCGGCCAGTTCGTAGCTGGCGATGCGAGCAGCGAGGTCGGTATCGCCAGGGTGTGCTAATAGATGTCGTTCGTTCAATCGTTTCAGGAAATCTCGCGTTGCTACTTCCGTTGAAGCCGAAACCCCCGTGGGCCGACTGAGGTTCGCGATCGGCTTATCCGCGTTGAACGGTGTTCCCTGGAAGACCGCTGGCAAGAAGGCGCTGTTCCAATTGTTCGAAGCCGCTTGCGGGACGCCACGCGGATCGGGAATCGCGACGAATGCGGGGAGATCAGCCGCGTCGCTTCCCAGTGCGTAGCTCACCCAGGCCCCGATGCTGGGGAACCCGTCCAGAGTGAACCCGGTGCTCATCTGGTTTTCCGCGGGGCCATGCGTATTGCTCTTCGCGGTCATCGAATGGATGAAACACATCTCATCCGCGAGCTCCGCCAGATTCGGCAGCAACTCGGAGATCATCTTGCCGCTTTCGCCGCGCGGCTTGAAATCCCATTGTGGTGCAACCAGATTTCCGTTCTCCCCCTGAAACGTGACCAGTTTATCGCCACCAGGCATCGGCTGCCCGTTCCGCTTCACCAGTTCGGGCTTGTAGTCGAACGTTTCGAGGTGGCTGCAGGCTCCCGAGCAGAAGATCATCACGACTCGAGATGCCTTCGGCGTAAACTGTGAGGCGCGAGGTGCCAATGGTGCATCGGGGCGAACGGCGGGACGCACGGGGGATTTTGATTCGTCAGCCCGCAATCGACCGTCCTGCGCGAGCAACGCAGCCAGAGCCAGACCGCTCATCCCGGTGGCGGCGTCAAACATAAAATCGCGTCGCGCCAGGATCTGTTGGCCATGTGAGGAAACCGGCGACATCAATCTTCTCCGTCTCAATCGGACTTCGCTGCGGAACTGGATGCAATCCACCAAGATCAGTTTATGGATGGCCGCGGCAAAAATGAATGTGGGGATTCAGGAAATCGGCCCGTTTGTCAAAAGCCGCCAATCCCCCAAATCCGCCGGAATGCAAACTTCATCTTCGCGCAGATTCCACCGGTTGTTAACTTCCCGACCTTCAGGACTATCGACGTGCTCTTGGTGGATCAAGGGGGCGGCATCTCGAAGGTCACTGGTGTCCTCGACCATGGAAGGTC
>CBIHQO010000699.1:0-4114 GCA_966211735.1 uncultured Schlesneria sp. | reverse complement strand
GAAACGTTTCATATTGCAGCCGTACTGGCCAATTGTTGCGGGTCAAATTCAGCGTGATCTGGTAACGATGATCGTAGGCTGTTGGAGTTCCACCTGGCGCAGGCGTCGCGCACGGTTATTTAGGGGTTGAGGCCTCGGTAACTTCGCTGAAATGACCGACCCTTCAGGCTTGAGTGAGGGATGAGCTGAATTCCAGAGCCGACGGGCCCTGACTGGATAAAGTGCCGGCTCCTTGGGCCTGAAAACGACGGGCCTGAATGATCATTCGGATCATAAAGGGTAGAATGTTGAAGAATGCGTCAAGCGTTGCTTGCTGAGCCTGGAAACGGCACGTTGACGATCAGATATTGCATGGCAGTGCCGGACCGACAACTGCTGTGACGCGTGAAGCCGTTGGGGCGGTCAGAGCCGCAGCGATAGCCGGGCGGCGATTATGTAAGATCCTCGACAGTGGCGGTTGGTGCGTTGGCTTTGACCGATTCGAGCCCTGTTTCCATGGCTGTCTTCGATGAGTACATTTGGCTGACACCGAGCGTTTCGCCGTTCGCAGCTTTGAGGACGAAGTAGGGCTGATTACTACTTGAGGTCTTGCGCTCATAGCGGGTCTCGTTCGGCGCATTGACCTTCACCGACTCGATCCCGTTCTTCGCGTTGGCCTTGGCCGTGAATTGCTCACTGGTGAGGATGATCTCGCCGTTTCCGGCTTTGAGATGGAAGTAGAACTGACCATTGGAAGATTTTGCGATCTCGAACTTCGCTGCCATGTCGACCTCCTCTTGGTGAAAAGTCACTATTATGTGCGGGGTCGGTGAACGGAACGCATCGATAATACGCAGGTGATACATATTTCTCAATCTTTAATGCGATCGGGAGCGGGGCGGAGAAGTGCGTCATCACCATTGTCTTCAGTCCCGGTAGGGACGACCGACAATAGTCCACCGTTGCAACTGTGGAGTTGGCCCCAGTCAAATCCACAGTCCTGGAGGGACGACAGATCACTCGTTGATGAGCGGCCGAGGTGGTTTTGACCCAGTGATCTTCTGTCGTCCTGCCGGGACTGGCATGGCTGAAAACCGACGCCACGATCGGTGCCTATTACTTAGACTTCAGAGACGCCATATCGATCGAGAAACGGTATTTCACGTCTTGTTTCATCATCCGTGCGTAGGCTTCGTTGATCTTCTGGATGGGGATGACTTCCACATCGGAAGTGATGTTGTGTTCACCACAGAAGTTGAGCATCTCTTGTGTCTCGGCGATCCCGCCGATCGGCGAACCGGACAGGCTGCGGCGTCCCATGATCAGGCCGAAGGCAGCGACGGGCAAGGGCTTGTCGGGGGCACCAACCAGAGTGATGTTGCCATCACGAGTGAGCAGGTTGATGTAGGCGTTAATGTCGTGCTCGGCGGCGACGCAATCGAGGATGAAGTCGAAGCTGCCCGCGTGCTTTTTCATTTCGTCGGCGTTGCGGGAGACGACGACTTCATCAGCACCAAGCCGTAACGCGTCGTCCTTCTTGTTGGGTGATGTCGTGAAGACGACGGTGTGAGCTCCGAACGCATGCGCGAACTTCACACCCATGTGGCCCAATCCGCCCAACCCGACCACGCCGACCTTTTTGCCTTTGGTCACGCCCCAGTGACGCATCGGCGAGTACGTTGTGATACCAGCGCATAGCAGTGGCGCGGCTGCGGCGAGATTGAGATTGGAGGGGATGTGAAGTACGAAGCCTTCGTCGACAACCACGCTTTCTGAGTAACCTCCATAAGTCACGGCGGCCGTCTTGTGTCGGTCTGGCGAGCCGTATGTGAGAACTTGGTTGGGGCAAAACTGCTCCAGGCCAGCGCGACAGTTGGGGCAGCTGTGATCCGTATCAACCAGACAACCGACGCCGACAAGGTCTCCCTGCTTAAACTTCGTCACGCCTGATCCAACATTGGTCACGCGACCGACAATTTCGTGACCGGGTACGCAGGGGTATACTGCGGGCATCACGGCATGCCACTCGTCACGGGAGTAGTGCAGGTCGGAATGACAGACGCCGCAGAACAGGATTTCAATCTGCACATCGCGATCAGTCGGATTGCGGCGCGGGATCGTGTCCGCCACCAACGGCGAGGTGGCACTGGCAGCAGAGTAGGCTTTGGCTTTGTACATGTTGAATGCTCCGTAGGATTGGTTTACAGCCAGACAGTCCTCTGTTGGCTTCCGCAAGTTCGACGACAGCATGGTATGTCGAGTTCGCCAAAATTCGGTAGCACGATCGTCCGCAGCGATTGCCTAATCCTCCACGACTTTCGGAATGGACGATAACCGTGAGAGCTCTGGTCCTCTATACTGAGAGGACGCAGTGGATAAATCAGGCGAAGAGGTGTGACGATGAACGATCTGGCCGTACTGGTGTCAGCGATCGAGCGACAGACGACGGGGGATGGTATATACAGCACAGCCATACCGGCGCTCATCCTCTATCGTTCCTCGGTTCCGACGGACCTCACTGCTGTCGTGTACGAGCCTTCGCTGTGTATCGTCGCGCAAGGGGCCAAGGAGGTGCTGTTGGCCGATGAAACGTACCGCTACGATCCGGCCCACTCTCTACTCGTGTCGGTCGACCTCCCTGTTGTCGGTCGAGTCGCTGAGGCGTCGCCCACCTGCCCATGCCTGGTGTTGCGCATTGCGATTGATTCTGCCGTGGTTGGCGAACTGTTGGCTGACTCCGTGTCCGGCCCGCTGCAAGGTCCCCTCGCGCGTGGCATGGGGGTGACTCCAGTTGAGCCCCCGCTGCTGAATGCTGTGACTCGGCTCGTGACAATGCTCGATTCTCCACAGGACATTGTGTCACTGTCGCCGCTCGTGCTGCGCGAGATCACCTATCGTGTGCTGATGGGCCCACAAGGATTGCGGCTGCGACAGATCGCGGCACCTGGTGCGCCGGCCCAGCGTATTGCGGCGGCGATCAGGTGGCTGAAGGACCACTTCGCGGCCCCGTTCCGCATTGAAGACCTCGCCAAGCACATCAGGATGAGTCCCTCCGCACTGCACCAGCACTTCAAGAGCGTGACCGCGATGAGTCCGCTGCAATACCAGAAGCGACTGCGTCTGGAAGAAGCCCGGCGGCTGATGCTGGGCGATGGCCTGGAAGCCGCCACAGCCGCGTTCCGAGTTGGCTACGAAAGCCCGTCCCAATTCAGCCGAGAATACCGCCGCATGTTCGGAGCCCCGCCGCGCCAGGATGTGGCTGGGTTGAAGGTTGAGGCATAGCGAATGTGAGGATAACCGCCGGCTCTCGTCGCCGACTTCAACGTTCAGCAGACCCTGGGACGCGACGACACTCGCGACATCGCAGCCGCTGGAGGGTTTTGACTTCTCGACAACTCCCGAGTCATTGCGCGAGATCCTGCTCACGCAGCAGATTCCTCCTTGGTTACGCCAGTTGCAGAACTGCCTGCGAAACCGGGACAACACGGTGGCGCTGGTTCTGACCGACATCGGACCGCAACCCGATGCCGCCTTTCAGGAGGTGAATGGCTTACTTGGGCAACGGACTCGCGAAGACTTCGGTCATCGAACACGCAGGTTGCCGCTGACGCTGACCAGTTCAACAAGCGCTGAAAGTTGTGGTTTTCTCAGCGATCCGTTCACGCGCGCTGGGGCGAAGGTGGAAATCTATCGAGATTGACCGAGCACCTCATCCATCGAGAGACGCAATTCCGTGATCCGTTCGCCTGCGATTTCGTTCGCCTCGATCGATTGTTCGCATTGACCCATGAGCCGCAGCCCCTAGATTATGTTAGCCGGGCCAGGCAACGTGATCAGATCGTCGATGATTTCGAATCGAAAGCAGGTTGAATGACGTCTCCTCGTGATCTCAGAAACTTTTGGCGCGAGGTGTTTGCTCTGCGCGGCTCGGTAACGTTTCAAGTGCTTCCGCGTGTGCTGACGTTTGGCGGTATTGCAGGGGCGATCTGGATCGTTAACGAACTGACTCACGAATTCGATTTTCATCTGGCGGTTGCGCCCTATGAAGTGGCAGGGGCCGTCCTGGGCTTGTTGCTCGTGCTGCGCACCAACGCCGGATATGACCGTTGGTGGGAAGCTCGCAAGCTGTGGGGTG
>CBIHQO010000698.1:0-4115 GCA_966211735.1 uncultured Schlesneria sp. | reverse complement strand
GCAGACCGAAGTAGCCGTAAACGACCGTGGGAACACCCGCCAGGATTTCCAGGGCCGGCTTGCAGACGGATCGGGCTCGGGGACTGGCATATTCGCTGAGGTAAATCGCAATCATCAAACCGACAGGCAATCCGATCAGGCCGGAGATTCCCGTGATCAAAAACGTGCCGCAGACCAGTGGCATGACCCCATAATGCTGCTGCGAACCACTGAACTGCGGAGCCCATTCCGTGCTGAAAAAGAATTCGCTGAAGCTGACATCCTGGAAGAAGGCCGTATGCGGCGGGATGCCGACCAGCGACTCTGTCACCAGCACGAAGATGATCGCGACGGTCGTAAGAACCGACAGCAGTGCGCAACCGAACAGGATGAAGCGGATGGCTTCCTCCTGTAATCGCTGCCACGAGAAAACTCGCCGCAGAGAAGATTGATTGTCGCGTCGGATTGGTCCGGTACTGGACACTCAACTCAACCCAAAAGTCTTGGTCGTCCAAAGCACCCCAGCGGGCGCACAGTTCAGTCTCGTCGTTATTTCGATACTGCTTTCAAAGCCGTTTGCAGGCGCGATTCCATTTCTTTGCGCTTCTCATCTGGAATTCGTACGAATCCGCGCTTCGCGACCAGTGGTTGCGATTCTTCGGACACGGTGAACTTCAGGAACTCGGCAATCTCAGGACGTTTCAGCGTTTCGACATTGGCATAGACAAACAGCGGCCGAGCCAACGGTTTGTACTCACCGCTGAGAATCGTCTCGACCGTGGGTTCAACCGCGGGTGCGGCCGCTTCGTTGGAGTCAACTGTCGGCGAAATCTTGATCACCTTAATCTTGTCTTTGTTCTCAACGCAGTAACCGTAGGGAATGTAGCCCAATGCATACTTACTGCCCGCGACACCCTGAATCAGCACGTTGTCGTCGCTGGCGGCCTGGTACTTTGTGCGGCTGGAATTTTTCTTGCCCACAATCACTTCAGTGAAGTATTCGAATGTGCCGGAATCGGTGTCCGCACCGTAGAGTTCCATGGGTTGATCGGGCCAACTGGGGTCCAGATCGCTCCACTTGTTGATGGTGCTGTCTGGTTCCCAAATCTTGCGCAACTGACCAACAGTCAGTTCGGTACACCAATCGTTCTGGGGATGGACCGCGACCGAAATGCCATCAATACCGACTTCCAGTTCCAGCCATTCAATCCCTTTTTCCTTCAGTTCCGCCTGCTCTTTTTCGGCGATTGGTCGTGAAGCATTCCACAGGTCGCATTGGCGAAGGACGAATTTTTTATAACCGCCACCGGTTCCCGATCGACCCACGCTGACTTTGCAGGGCGATTTCTTTTCGAACTCATTGGCCATCGCCTGCGAGATCAGAAAGACGGTGCTGGATCCTTCGACGTTGACCGTCGCAGTCGAATCGACTTTCGAATCGGATTGAATGCAACCACCACAGATGGCAGCGATCCCGACCATACTGGCAACAGCAACAGCGCTAAGTCCACAATTCGTTTTACCGAAAACCATTCCCAATACTCCGACCGAATAAAAACACCGTGTCCGACTTCACTTCGCTTCCCGTGATTCAGGCGCGAGCAGCTTAGACCGGGGACTGCAAGTTTGCGACGAACCGTGTGTTAAGAATGTGTGAAGAGAGTGGAATTGTGAAGATGCGGCATCCCATTCAACTGCGCGCACCTTCAATTTGCAACCGGGGTTGCCCCCGGCAATCGCACGGTGAACGTACTTCCTTGTCCCAGACGACTTTGTACCTTAATGTCGCCCCCAAACACGTGGCACAAATGCTTGACAATCGAGAGGCCCAGGCCTGTGCCACCCACCTCACGCGAGCGAGCCCGGTCGACGCGGAAAAAACGCTCGAAGATGCGACCCTGATGCTCCTTAGCGATCCCCACGCCGGTGTCGACGACATCGATGCAGACCCACTCCTCTTGCCGAGTCCAGCGAACGGTGACCGCGCCTCCCGCTGGTGTGTAATTGATGGCATTATCCAACAGGTTATCGATGATGGTCCGCAATCCCCCAGGATCGGCGAGCGTCCAGACGGCTTCGGATTGAGAGACGCCGGTTAAAGTCAGGTTCTTCGACTCCGCGATATTCAAGTGTTCGTTGATGCTTTCTTGCAGCGCGGCGCCGACGTTGACCGGCTCTAGTTCGAATGCATGATCGTCCGTCTCCACACGAGCCAGCTCGAGCAAATCGAGAATCAATGTATTTAGACGTTCGGACTGTTCCTCAATCCGACTGACAAAACCGCGATTGATCGCTGGATCGTCGAGCGCTCCGTCGAGCAAGGTCTCGGTATAGGCTGAAATCGCCGCGAGTGGCGTTTTCAGTTCATGCGAGACATTAGAGACGAATTCTCGACGCAGATTCTCCAGCCGACGCAGATCGGTGACATCATGCAGCACGATTACCGCGCCGGGACATGGGGTTCCGGGCAACCGGGACACGACAGCCACGACGGTCGATTGCGTCCGTGGTACGGCAAACTCCAGACTATGGGTTTCTGCTCCCGCGATCGATTCTTTCACCAGGTCCTGCAGTCGGGGCAGGCGAACCGATTCCAGCGGATGGTCGGCAATGCGGCCGACCTTCAGATCGAGGAGTCGAAGTGCCGCTTTATTCGCCCACAAGATTCGTTGATCACGGTCGACTGAAACCACGCCCTCAACCATCGCTTCGAGCACGACCGCCAACCGATCGTGGCTTTCTTCCAGTCGATGTTGTTCGGTTCGCAGATTGACCAGTCGAGCGGCGACTTGCTGGCCAACGCTTCGCAGGTTCCCTGTCGACGCTTCTTCATGCTCGCGCGGGCCGGTCGTGAGTTCGAGCGAGGGGTCGACCTCGGCCAGGTCCCTGGTGAATTTATTGATGGCCCAGAGTGGCTCAGTCAGAGGGCGAACGAGCGCCCGTGACACGACCAGCGCCGAAGCCAGGGTGACCACGACCATGATCGAACATCGCAGTCGCCATCCCAGCAACGCGGCGAGTTCACTCTCTGTCGGTGGCGAACCGCACACGATCCCCCAGGCCAGAACCGACACCAGCGCGAAAGTCGTCAGACTCAATGACAGTCGCCAGAAGACTTGCGATGTCGGCATGCTCATATCCGAGTGGGTAGGAAATCGAAGGCCGCCATATGCTACTCGCGATCGACGGCGCAGCAATCAAGTCCCGTGATTCTGCGTCACAACAGTGGTTGAGGTTCCATGATCTCGCTCTTATGCTATCAGGAGCCTATCGCACCGATGACTGAGCGAGGGGCACTTCCCCGTTGGATGGATCTTAGGTTTCGAAGATCAACAGGAGATGAACGCTGATGAAGATGATGAAGAAAATTGGCTGGTGTCTGATGACCGCTCTGGCACTTTCACTTGGTACCGCCCGCGCAGTCGACGCGGCGGATCTCAAGGTGGGCGATGCGGCCCCGGCATTCCATGCCAAAGATGACACCGGTGCCGATTGGAAGTCGGCCGATCACGTTGGCAAGAAGATCGTAGTCGTTTACTTCTATCCCGCTGACTTCACGGGCGGCTGCACCAAGCAGGCCTGTGGCTTTCGAGATGACATGGCCAAGCTGTCGAGCAAGGACGTGGAAGTCGTCGGCGTGAGCGGTGACTCCGTTGAAACTCACCAGAAATTCAAGAAACATCACGAACTGAACTTCGCCTTGCTGGCCGATGCCGATGGTAAAGTGGCCCAGGCGTTTGGCGTCCCCGTCAAGGTCGGCGAGGCGACTGCTAAGGTCAAGGTCGACGACAAGGACGAAGCGTTCGTCCGAACTGCGACGATCAACCGCTGGACATTCGTGATCGACAAAAACGGCAAGATTGCGTCGAAGAATTCCGAAGTGAAGGCTGCCGATGACAGCAAAGCCATTCTGGAAGTCATTGAAAAACTGAAGTAAGAACAAGCAAATGGCCGGTGTTCCTGCGGAACATCGGCCGTTTTGTCTTTGAGTGGGCTTACTTCAAATATCGCGACAGGTTCCCGTACCGCTCATCATGCATCACTGCCAGGAATGCAGGAACGATGACGGGGCGGATAACGAACGTATCCAGCAAGACACCGAACGCGAGAGCGAAGCCAAGTTGCTGCATCCGCGC
>CBIHQO010000697.1:0-4115 GCA_966211735.1 uncultured Schlesneria sp. | reverse complement strand
GATCTGTCTATCAATCCCTCCGCAACTCGCTGTTTGATGTCGTGGACCGATTGCAACGGGACAGTCAACGAATTCCCGTCGAGTTGGCGGATCGAGTCGCCGACGTATTGGGACTGCAATCATCGATCTTGACGGAGGTGCGAACTTTCTCCGAAAGGCGAATCCATGCAACCCGGATCCGTTGTCATGGCGACTGCAAACTCGACCAGGTCTTGTCGACAGGGCGCGACTTTGTGTTCCTCGATTTTGAAGGACGCCCGCACATCTCCCTCGGCGAGCGGCGGATCAAACGATCCGCGTTCCGCGATGTGGTCGGCCTGCTGAGGTCGTTCGACTACGCAGCCCATGCGACACTATTCGGCCTGATCTCTGGTCGAGGCAAGGCCGCCGGAGTGATCCGCAGCGAAGATCGCCCTTCACTGATCTCTTGGACCAAGGCCTGGAGACTGTGGGTGCATGAGTCCTTTAAGGACGGCTATTTCGACACGGTCGGAGCAGAATCATTCGTCCCTCAAGATCCCGCCGAACGAACAATCCTGTTCCGCATCATGCTGCTGGAAAAACTGCTGGCGGAAATTATGGGTGAGCTGAGGAACCGACCTCGTTGGCTGGGGATTCCGATCCACGGGCTGTTGGAAGTGATCCAACCGGAAGCCGGCGAGATGAAGTGACAGTGTAAGAAGTGACAGTGTAAGAGGAAAAGAAAGAAACCCCAGGAAGCCAAGGGGCTTCCCGGGGTTTTCACGTTCGGGCACCGATCAATTAGAAGTCGCCGACAACCTCGCCGCCCGCCGGTGTCGCCAGAGCGACAAACGTGGCGAAGTTGATATTTTCACTGATGAATCGAACAGAGCCGTCACCCATCGTGAAATGCGCTCCGCCGGTATGGAACGAATATGGCGAACTGGTCCCGTGGACACCGAAGGCGATCGGTGAAGTCACGGGATAGCCGGATGACCCGATGTCTGCCCCGTTCGTCGCATTGATGGCCGTCGTCCCCAACAAGCCCGAGCCATCTGGCTTTTCCCCGTAAATCATGATATCGCTGGCTGGCCGAGCCCACCCGCCGGCGTTATTGCGATTCGTCGGAAGCGAACCGAGTTGCTTGGCACCTCGGATATAGACTCCTGGTCGTCCGCCAGACTCGGCAATCGCAATCGTGTTCGACAACCCGTCCGTCACAGAGGCAAATTTTCTGCCGGGTTTGCCGTGCAGTTGTGTGGCGGGGTCCACCGTGGCGTTCTTCGGAAACATTCCGGGAACGTAGACCTGCGTGGAGTCCGCTGGGTCCGTATACGTTCCTGGCTGAGTCACGCCCGTCAGCACCGATCCATAGACGAGCGGCGAGATTCCATAGATCGGCGAATAGTCGCTGGAGGCGGCGGTATTCTGAGCCCATGAGGCCGGGTTATCTGGAACGCCATCCAATTGTCCCCCGACGGGATCTGACGGGCAAATGAACCCGTTAATCTTGGTCTGCCCCAGCGGAATGTTGGTCCCAGCACTCCAGTTGATCGATTGATTGTATTGGTTGTAGAGCGGAGCTTGATCGAAGTACGGCAGCAGCGATGTCAGCACGGAAAAACGGACGGACGCTGCGCCCGTTGCACTGGGCCGAATGCTGGTCGGAAGGTAGCCGTAGGTGCCTTCGAAATTATGGAATCCCAAGCCGATTTGCTTGAGGTTGTTCTTGCACTGGGTGCGACGGGCCGCTTCGCGGGCCTGCTGAACCGCGGGCAGCAACAGAGCGATGAGTACCGCGATAATCGCAATCACGACCAACAATTCGATCAATGTGAATCCACCACGACTCGTGATGGATTGTTTCCGGACTGAAACGCGAGTCATCTTCAATTTCCTTCGTTGGAGGCAGCGCAACGCTTCGATTTGAACCGTTTTAAAATTCTTCACGGCAGGCCACACGGCTGCCAAAATCCTTCGTCAACTTCATCCTCAGGCAGGTCGCGGGTTATTGCATTCGAAGCATGCTGCTCCTCCTTGTCACGAAATTGCCGGTTCACCCGACAGTCACTGCCCGTGCCACGTCTTGCAGGCCGTCGGCAACGGATTATTCAGCTCTTCAGTTCCAGCGGCGGCAGTTCGGTTTCTGCCTCGTTGACTTGAATGGACAAGTCGGTGGTGTCCGGCTTGGCGTATTTCACAGGTAGGTCGTTGGGCCCTGGTGCCGGACTTTGCGGTGGGCCGATGACGGGAAACCTCACGACCACGACCTTGTAGGCGCCGGCGGGAGCCCCATCGCCAGATCCGTAGGTGCCAAGGTCAAATGTGCCATCCCAACTGGCAATGGCTGTCGGACGCACAGAACTGGGGACTTTTTGATCTTGAGGAAGCAATGTGATCATCGCCCCGCCGGCCGGCTTGCCGTCGAGATTGACAACCCCTCTTACGGGATAGACCTTTTCCCAAGGCTCCTTCGCTTTCCCGCATCCGGACAGCGAACTGCATGTCGCCAGAAGGATTCCCCAGCACAGCCAACGCGAAAACAGCCCGCCTTGCATCTCCGTTTACCTTTCATGAGCGTCGTCGTCGTAAACTAAACCGTCACCAAAACCATGCAATATAACACTTGTCATGTAAGTGCTAATTTAGTCGAAGATGCACCGCGGCTCCGCCATCAGTGCTCTCCCGAGAAAATCGGCCCCACCCGAATCCATTCAAAGCGACTGATCAGCATCGGTTTGAACGATCCGTGAAGCATCGCCGTACTCCGTCCACACAGTGCGAGCTGCATGTGCCCCAGAACAACGGCATCCCCGCGAAGAGATGCCTTAGCCTGAAGTAATATCACTGACTCAGTCATATATCATTGAATATCGTCGAATGGGTGCCCTGAGTCAATCCAAATCTTCTCATTTTCTCAAAATCAGGAAACAGCCAGAGTTGCCTGCAATGCGCCACGAGCCCTTTGCCTGCCGCGATTGACCGCATCCACTCGCCGCAATAATATTACAGTTACAGTCACATTTAAATAAATGCCGCCATTGATTTGGTAGCCGAGATCGTTTTTCGCATGTCAGGAATCTTGGTGAGAACTTCCTTCAGCAATTGGATTTGGGCTACGCTATGCATCGTCGGCTGCGGCGGTGCCCCTGCGGCCCCAGAGAATCCCACCCAGCAGACAGCACCCCAAAAAAGCATCGCCTTGCTGAATGTCGCCAATGATCCGACCCGCGAACTGTGGAAAGATTTGAACACGGCATTCGCCAAGGCATACCTTGCGGAGACTGGAACGACGGTCGAAATCAAGCAGTCTCATGCGTCGTCAGGCAGCCAGGCGCGCGCTGTGATCGACGGGCTTGATGCCGATGTCGTCTCACTGGCGGTCTGGCCAGACACGGATCAACTGCGAGCCAAAGGACTGGTCGACGAGGGCTGGGAAGATCGCCTGCCCAACCGCAGCCTCCCCTACACAACACCAATCGTGTTTGTCGTACGGAAGGGAAACCCCAAGCAGATCAAGGACTGGCCGGATCTGACAAAGGGTGATATCGAAATCATCACACCGAATCCGAAAACCTCAGGCAATGGAAAGCTCTCGTTTTTGGCGGCGTGGGGAAGCGTAATCAAAAATGGCGGTACAGAAGAGCAAGCTCGGGATTTCGTGACCAAGCTCTACCAACGTGTTTCAATCCTGGACACGGGCTCGCGCGGTGCGACAACGACGTTCGCCCAAAAAGGCCAGGGGGACGTTCATCTGGCATTTGAAAGCGAAGCCCACCTCGAGGTGCTGGAAGCAAAGGGCGATCTGGAAATCGTGCTGCCAAGTTTAAGCATCCTGGCCGAGCCACACGTCGCTGTTGTCGACGCCAATCTCGACAAGAAACAGACCCGGAAAGCCGCCGAAGCCTACCTGAGATTTCTGTACACCGATGAAGGGCAGGAGCTCATCGCCAAGCACCATTACAGGCCGACCAACTTAGGACAGACCGAGAAGCACCGCGATAAATTTCCACCGCTGAAACTGTTTGTGATCACGGAAATCGCGAGCGGTTGGCCAGAAGCCCAGGAACGGTTCTTTGCTGAAGGAGCACTCTTCGATGCGATCTACAAATCGAAATAAGATGGAAACTTGGATCCGAAACCGAGTCGGCTCC
>CBIHQO010000696.1:0-4115 GCA_966211735.1 uncultured Schlesneria sp. | reverse complement strand
CTTGATAGTGTGGTTATGGTCAGCGCTGTCAGCGTTGTTGCTGACATTGCTGCTCTTTGACGCCGGTCTGTTCGTCGGGATGCTGGCCGATCGAGGCCATTTAGCGATCGATCTTCCTCAGGACCAAGTCGCTCGCTTCCATCGGCTGACGGATTTAGGACAGCCACCCAGAGTTGATGAGTCCGCTGAAAAGCAGGCGGAGCCGGGCGGTCAGGAGAAGGTGGCAAACGCCGCTCCCGCCGACGGTCCACCGCCGACAGTTCACTTCAGCTTTCAAGAACAGGGCATTCTGCCGGCAGTTTGGCGATCTCGCGACATGTGGTGGGGTGAAGGCCTCGCCTGGCTCTATCGAAATGTCCAAGTCTTACAGTCCAACATCCTGGGGGCGATGACTCTACTTGCCGTGGGAGCACTGCTCTGGACCGCACGAGCGGGCTGCTTGTCTCGATTGAGAGCCAAGGCACAACAGGTCGCCTTGGAGACCGTCGCCCCTTCGCGTCGCAATGTGCATCGCCAGGCGCTGCGACTGGGCCCTGAAGATCTTGATGGAAGCGGATTCGTCACGGCTTCGGAGATCTTCAGTGTCGAAATCGAAAATGTTCGTCGCAGCGTGGCGAAGTGGATCGAAATCGATGCTCGGTTCTTGCCCGAGCTCTGTTGCCTGGCAATTCTTGCCCTTTCGATTCAACCCATGGTGTCCGCGCAATTCCTGCTGTTCCTAGGCGTGGCCTGGTATTATCTGGAGGCTCAAGAACGTCGCGCCGAAGCGGAATTCCGGTTGGCAACAGATCGTGCGGATGCGGAATTGCTTCGTCAGGCGAATGGGTTTCAAACTGCCCGACTGATTCGCGGCCTGGGGATTGAACAAGTCGATCATGATCGCTTTGCAGAGCATCTGGTGAAATTTCACGAACTCGCCGCGAAACAGTTTCGCGCCGCCGATCAGGCGCGTCATCTGCGTTCGCGAGACATCGCAGCCTGCTCGGCAATTGTCGCGTTCCTGCTGTTTATTCTGGCCACGCATATCCTTCTCAGCCAGGAAGAACTCTCGATTGCGGCAGGAATTGTCTTCGTCGCGGCCTGGCTACTGGCCATGCCCGGAGTCAAAGCGTTGCGATCTCGGACCGCTTTCCTGCACTCGGCGAATATCTCGGCTGAACGAATTCACAAGTACCTGGACCAGATCCCTTCAGTCAGCCAGGCCGTCGGTGCAAGATTCCTGCAACCGCTCGGGAAGACGCTCCACTTTGATTCCGTCTCTTACAAGTCTCCATCTGGTCGCCTCCTGCTGAACGATCTGGATTTGGCGCTTGAAGCCGGTCGCATCTACTCGCTGGTGTCACTGGATGCGCTGGAGAGTGCGGCACTGGTCTCGATGCTTCCCCGATTCATCGAACCTCAGAAAGGACGCATTCTTTTCGATGGCGAAGACATCGCCTGGGCCACTTTAGAGTCGTTGCGGGCAGAAGCCGTCTTCGTCGGCGCAGACGAACAACTGTTGCCGGGCACGGTTCTGGACAATATTCGCGGTGGGGCTGAATTCACGCTGCAGCAGGCCACTGACGCGGCAAAGTTGACTCACGCTCACAACTTCATCGTCAAAATGTTCGATGGCTACGAAAGCGTATTGCCCGACAGGTCCGACTTAATGGACGCCTCACAGCGCTTCCGATTGGCCTTGGCCCGAGCCATGGTCCGTAATCCGGCGCTCTTGATTATCGAAGAACCTCGAGTGACACTGGATGAGGACACGAAGGCGCTGCTCTCGGACGCGTACGATCGCATCTGTCGCGATCGTACGGTCATCTTCCTGCCAGGTAGTCTCTCAACTGTCCGACGAAGCGATCAGGTGATCGTCCTGAGCGAAGGCCGCGTAGCAGCGATCGGACCGCAGTCAAAACTAGTGAAAGTGTCCCCCATTTACCTACACTGGCAATATCTGAACTTCAACGAATTTCGACATCTGGATAGTTGAGAGAACTGTCCACGACTCATCACCGGCCAACTTCAGGCGACACACCACATATGTATCTCGGTATCGAAATCGGTGGCACCAAGCTTCAACTGGGAGTCGGCGCGGGGGATGGATCAGACTTCGTCGCACTTGAGCGGCGCGATGTTCAAATCGCACGTGGCGGCGCGGGAATTCGCGAGCAAATCCGATCTGTCGGTCGCGACCTCGTGGCACAGCACCAGGTGCAGCGAGTTGGCTACGGATTTGGTGGGCCAGTGCTCGGAGCTCAAGGGATCGTTCAAACCAGTCATCAAGTGCCTGGCTGGGATCAATTCCCGCTTGTCGAATGGACACAGCAGGAACTCGGCGTTCCGACGACGCTGGGCAACGACTGCGATGTCGCCTGCCTTGCCGAAGCCTGCTTCGGTGCCGGTCGCGATGCGAGCAGTGTCTTTTACGTGACTGTGGGCACTGGAATCGGTGGTGGATTGGTTCTTGATCGCAAGATCCACGGAACCAACCGGCCGGCCGCAGCCGAGATCGGGCATTTGCGGCCCGGCTTGGATGCAGTCGAATATTCAAACACCGTCGAGTCCCGCGCTGCGGGGCCCGGAATCGCGATCGCGACACAGCAGACGCTCAGACGACTGATTGAAGAAGGACAAAAGTCGGCGGAGATCACCGATCTGCTCAATCGATGTCAGAATCAGATTGAATCCCTGACGACGAAAAGCATCGGCGAAGCGGCCATCGCGGGGAATCAACTGGCGCGTGACGAATATGTCGTCGCCACACGAGTTCTCGGCTGGGCGATTGCTCAGGTCATCACCGTGGTGGCACCGGAGGTTGTGGTTGTCGGGGGTGGAGTTTCTCTGGTTGGCGAAGAAGTCTTCTTCGCGCCACTCCGTAACGCAGTTCAACAATACGCGTTTCCACCCCTCGCCAACTCTTACAAGTTACTGCCTGCCGCACTGGGGGAAAGCGTCGTCGTGCATGGTGCGCTCGCCTTGGCGAGACTGTCACATTGACCAGCCGGGTTGGAGAAAACCACCCTTGAATCGGCAATTTCTGCCGATTCAAAGGTGCGATCCCAAGTCCGTTGCGGCAAATGGAATATCGCGTCCAGCAACACGCGTTCTACACAAACTCGCTCTTGCCAGAATGAGACCATCCAGATACTGTCCTGCCGCAATCGGCCCAATCTGCGGCCGTCTGCATCTTCTCTCAAAAATTCAATTCACTTCCATCCTTCGCGGAACCCATGCATGTGGTGCGCAGCGTGCCGAGCTGATGTCGCCGCTGAGTTGTCGACAGACAACCGACGCATGTTGTGCGCCCGCTGCCATTCTGAGTTAGGCATGGCGGCCGGTGCGATCGAGCGCGGCACGACGGGCCCTCGTTCGCAAGATACAGAACGGAATGCACGCGAATTGCTGGCCCGCTGGTCGACACAGCACGTGCTGGATGCACCCATTCCGGGCAATACCGCCACGCCAGGATACGATACTGACGGGACTGGCCCGAAGCATGCGCGTCGGTTCGATTCGGCTCATGGAATTCCAACCCCGGTCACAGCCAATTCGGATCGCCCCAGTAGTGATTCCGATGACTCGGCCGCGGAACCTCGGACAAGGCGGCGACGACGGAAAGTCACGCCCACGCCAAAGATCGCAATCAACCAACAGGACGAACCAATCGCTTCTCTGCCATCGCACGATGACATGGTGCGCGTGGCAGTGCAGCATCCCCATTTGCGGCAGGGAAGCTGGACAACATCGATCGGGCAACTGTGTGCCTACGGTGGGGTCGCCTTGCTGACATTGGGAACGGTCATGGTCCTGTCTGGCTACTTTGGTGGCCCGACGAACTATGCGACTACGGGCTGGCTGGTCTCAGCCGTTGGCCAGATGCTCCTGTTCCTGGGCGTGGTCACATTGGTCTCCGGCGGCATGGAACAAACGGTCGACGAAGTTTCCTGGCGCATCGATTCGCTGGCAGAACACATCATCCAACTCGAAAAAACCATCGCAGCTCAGCACTCGCTGCTGGAAGAATCACGACGACGCGAGCGACGCCACCGACCGCGTCCTGGTCGTTCAGATGCTGCCTGAAAATCAACTGTCAGCGAGCGAGCGACGCTTCCCACTTCGCCTGCAGGCAG
>CBIHQO010000695.1:0-4124 GCA_966211735.1 uncultured Schlesneria sp. | reverse complement strand
TCCCCGGGTCGGGTTGGGTTGGGGGCGCTTGGGGGGGTCGGGCGTGGGGGGCGAGGCTCCTGCCGAGCCGCGAATTTTATTGTGGGTCCATCGACAACCCTGGCTCGGATGGAGCCTCGCCCTTCCAAAAGAGAAGACGCGGCTTTGTCGAGGACTCCAAAGCCGTGGCATCAGACGAAGATAGACGGGTTGGAAACCCGTCCTACGAAGACATGGGCCTCCACCGTCATCGATCTGGATCAGCAAGGACTGCGATGGAAATGGACGTGCTTCCAGCCGGAGTCTTTCTTTTCCCAGACGCGGGTTTCCATGGCGGCGGTGGAGATGGGAGCACCGCTGCCGTCGAGCTTTTGAACGACGCGCACGTAGGAGACGACCGCGACATTTCCCATCAGGCGCACATGAGGTGACGCGATGGTCGATTGCTTGGCTGGCTTCGTCGGTGACGAGGGAAGCTCGAAGTAGAACTTATGAAAAGGGAGTCCCGCCACGACCTGGCCCAAGGCTTCGGGCTCGAAGCATGTGATTGATTCGCAACACAACGATTCGTACGTCTTCCAATCGCCAGCATCAATCGAAGTCAACAGTTTTCGGCTGAGCGACAACAATTCTTGTTCAACACCTGACATCGACGGAAGCTCCTTGTCCAGGCAATGCTGCCTGGCTGGTTATTGTTGGAACTGAGACAGAAAATCATCAAAGCCACCGTCCGACGGGGCTTTTTCCTCCGCATGTTCTTCGCTTGCGACGGGATCGGCCGCGATCGCTGGTTCTTCGGCGACGGCATCGACCGTGGGCAAAAATACGCCAGGCGTCGCGACGGCGTTCGGATCCTCGGCGACTTCCGTCGCTGGTTTGTTTTTGCGTCCGAACATTGAGAATAAGGATTTCAGGCCCCCCTTTTTGGCGGGCGGTTCGGGGACTGCGGCTTCCTCTTCAGGCGCGGACTCGGGAAGCGTTTCCTGAAACATGAACATCGTGTCTTCGGATGTCTCTGCCGGTGCTTCTTGAGTTTCCGGGAAGCTGGTTCCAGGCTCTAGCTCGACGGTGTCGCCGGGAGCAGAATAGGCAACAATTGGCGGCGCAAACAATTCCTGAGGGGCGAACTCGGCTGGTGGTGCTAGCGCTGCGGCAATGACAGGAGCGACTGCCACTGCGACGACCTGCTCAGGAACAACCTGGGCGATGGCGACCGGGGGTGCGACGGGAGGTGGCGGCACCGCGATCGAACTGACATCGACCTGCGAAATGACTTCCGTCTGGGGAAGCTCTGGCTGCGGGGGAACACTTGTTCGCGACAAAACCATTGTCGCACTGGTGGATGCCACGTAGTCGATCTGAAATTCGGCAGGTCCGACGATCAAGCGGGTTCCGGGTGCAATCGCGATCGCCTGATGCGCGGGGATCAGTTGGCCATCGACCAGTGTTCCGTTGGCACTTCCGAGATCTTCCACGAAAACAGAATCCGCACCCAAGGTAATCCGGCAATGATTGCGGCTGACCTGACTGGAAGCGATCTTGAGATTGCACTCGGTGCTACGGCCAATGAGTGTCACCGGCAGCAGTTTTACATGCTTGACGTTGGCCTTGTCGTGCAGAACCTTGAGCCGAGCCTGCATGGCAGCCTCTTTCGCGGGCGGGGACTATGATCTTGGTGGGATATCGCAGGGAAATGATCATACACCAGTGCGAATCCGCATCACAAACGAAACTCGGCCTGCGCAGGCAGTTTTTCGAGGGCAAATAATGAAACCACCCGACTCAAAGGAGCCGGGCGGTGTCAATTTGTCGTATTGAAGGCCATTTCAGGCCGCGGCGGAATCGTCCAGCGGACGCAGGCTTGTCTCACCACGGATGACTTCTGGCGTCATCAGATACTTTTTACCGGCCGCCTGGTCTGGCAACTGGTACATGACTTCGAACATCGATTCTTCGACCACGGATCGCAGGCCGCGAGCCCCGGTTTCTTTCGATTTCGCGATTCGGGCGATTTCCCGCAGAGCTTCCGGCATGAATTCCAGTTCGGCGTTTTCCATCTGGAACAGCTTCTGGTATTGCTTGACCAGCGAATTCTTTGGATCGGTCAGGATCTTGACCAGGTCCTCTTCTTCCAGTGGAGACAACGCACTGACGACAGGCAGACGGCCGACCAGTTCCGGAATCATGCCATATTCGATGACATCATCCGTGCAGGCCTGGCCCAGGAGCTTGCCGCTGCGAGCGGTGTGATCTTCGACCGAAGGGGCACCGAAACCAATCGTTCGCTTGCCCATTCGCTTGGCGATGATGTCTTCCAGCCCGACGAATGTCCCACCGCAGATGAACAGGATGTTGGTGGTGTCGATCTGGATGTACTGCTGTTCGGGATGCTTGCGTCCCCCTTGCGGCGGCACATTGGCGACCGTTCCTTCGAGCATCTTCAGCAGGGCCTGTTGAACCCCTTCGCCGGAAACGTCGCGAGTAATCGAGACGTTCTGCGATGTCTTGCCGATCTTGTCGATTTCGTCGATGAACACGATTCCGCGTTGAGCGACTTCGATATCAAAATCAGCGGCATGCAGCAGCTTGAGCAGCAGGTTTTCGACGTCTTCGCCAACGTATCCCGCTTCCGTCAAGGTGGTCGCGTCGCCGATGGCGAACGGCACTTGCAGCAGGCGAGCCAGCGTACGAGCCATCAACGTCTTGCCCGAACCGGTTGGTCCGATCAGCAGGATGTTGGACTTTTCGATTTCGACATCGTTATCCGCATCGGAGGCGGCCATCAATCGCTTGTAGTGATTGTGGACGGCGACCGACAGGATCTTTTTCGTGCGATCCTGACCAATCACGTATTGGTTGAGATGCTCGGTGATCTCTCGCGGACTGGGGACGCGGCTAAAGAGCTTGGTCGAGGTACCACGCCGTTTGCGCTCCTGGTCCAGGATGCTCTGGCAAAGTTCGATGCATTCGCCGCAAATGTAGACCTCATCCGGGCCCTCCACGAGCGGACCGACTTCTCGGTAGCTCTTGCGACAAAACGAACAATTGGCGTTTTTTTTGCCGGTCGCGCCACGTTTTCCGGCGGATGACATAAAATCTCGTCCCGAGGCCATTGGCTTTCCTTCAACGCTGCCGATTGGTGTTCGTCGGTGAGTAACTCATTGATGAAAGCAAGCGGCGCGTCCTTGGCCCTGCAACACTTCCCACGCATCCGAGTCCAGCATCATTCCAGACTCATCTCATTTCCGAGTTTTTCACAGTCGCCGAGTTCAGGTTCGGCGGTTCGTCCGTGGATCTTGATACTTGCCGATTTGAGTCGTCCTGAACGGTTTCCCCGGCGTTTCCGGTGCCACCTTCCTGCTGGACATCCCCATCGGCAGGTTTTGCCGATTTCCTTGTGGTCTTTGGGGTTGCGTCCATCTGGCGGGCGGCGTCGCGTGCAAGTCGGCCCTTTATCAATCGGTACTCATCCTCTGTCAACTCACCCTGCTGATGCAATTCTCGAAACTGCGTCAGCATTTCGAGTTTGTTATCGGCACGACCGGAATCTTCGCGAAACCGCGCCCGCACCTGAAAGATCAACCAGACCGCGACCGTGGCTACGATGAGGGTCCCCACCAGCGTGGTGGGACTCATGGCATCCTGATAGCGATTCAGTAAGTCCCAGTTCATCTCCACAGCCAACATGCGTCGTCCTCACGATCACCGTTCGTCGAGATGTTGCCAATCGATTCAACATCACTGAGGACGCCATTATTTGCTGCTGCGAGAAATGGGGCAAGCTGATTCCCTCAAATACGGGTCATCTGACAAGCATCGCCGCATCTCTCGATTTGGTTCTGCTTTAAACTTCACGATGCGGACTAAAGCAGCATTCGTGCCATTCGCGGCGAACATGCGTGAGTGGCTAGATTTCGATAGTGAACTCGTCCAGTTGCGGCAGATTCCGGCAGAGACTGCTGTCGCAACGCCTGTAAGTCCGTTGGATTCACTGAAATGCTTGCAGCATTGTTGTTCGGTCGTTGTAGAGATTACAGGCGATCCGGGTACGGCGGTCTTCTCGGAATCTAGAGGATGGCGTCTGGCTGGGAGGGCGCGGCGCCGAAACACCCGCCGCACGAAATTTGGAGACCAAAAAAAAGCCC
>CBIHQO010000694.1:0-4125 GCA_966211735.1 uncultured Schlesneria sp. | reverse complement strand
CCGGGGAGAGTGTGACACAACCGGTGCGAGGGGCGCCCGACACAACCTCGGGGAGGGAGAACTGACCAGCCGCCTCCTCATCGCCTCACCCGAAGCCCGGCCGACCGAAGAGGGTTTCGCCTCAGTAGTCAACAACCTGGAGAGAGAGCGGAATTGAGAGAGTGGAATTGAGAGAGTGGAGCGTAGAGCCGGAGAAGATGTGACTTCGATGGTCGATGTGGGTAGGCACTGGTTGTCCGAAGACGGCCAACCAGTGGCACGGCTGATTGACTTCAGAGCGACAAAACAAGAAGCCGGGTCTATGCGTCGACGCTATCTGTTCAGGCGTTCGGTTTGCCAGCGGAAGGCTCGGTCGGCTTCGGGGCTGAGGTAGATGATCATGCCGAAGATCAGCAGGCCGATGGAGAAGGGGAGGCACCAGCAGAAGAGGATGGAGCCCATATTGAGGACCATGGTGATGATGCCGAGGATTCGATTCTGGTAGCCGTAGTTCCGGATGCCGGCGTAGATCCCCAGGAGGCCGATGACGAACAGGAAGGCCGACATGACTCCATAGGTGATGGTCAAGATTGTGGTCATGCTGTTTGGGGGGAGCTGCGGCGCGTTCGGGTTCTGTTGACGTTGCATCCGCTGTTGTTGCTCGATCTGCTCACTGAATTGAGGGACGAAAAACACGATCATGCCGATCAAGCCGAGTGCGGCGACCAGCATTAACACGCCGTGACTGATCATCATAATCGCGACCCAGGTAACGTACCTGGCCTTGCCGATCGTGCGTGGGTCGACATCGTCATCGAGGTCGGGAGGGATCGCGTCAGGGGCCGTGTCGTCACTGCTGGGAGGAAGATAGGGATTCTCAAAGTCATCCACGAGGCGGCCCTGCTTTCTGATGCAACGGTCAGGATGAGAACGTTGTGCGAAGTATTGCAGTTCGTTGTGGCGAATGGAATCGACCGGGTATCCGGGGTGCGCGTGGGTGATTGACAGCGTGGTTTCGCGAAACGCTCCAGCCACGGCCGCCTGTCCGTGGGGAATGGAATCAGGTATTCCGAACACAAGTCGAGTGCCTCTGAATGAGCTTGAGCGAGAGACGCGATTGAGTTGGACAACTGCACGGAGGCGCGTGATCGTGTTTCACTTTTTGAGGTATGAGCGGTATATCATTACAGGGTGATCCCGAATCTTGAACATTGCGCCCGATCTGGTTGACGCTGGATGTGCGTTTCGCCTGGCAATCGGAAGACCTCGCTTTGGGAATCGAGCTATGACGACGGTGACGATCGAAGAGGCGCAGGCAAATCTACCGCAAATCATTCAGCAACTATTGCCGGGAGAAGAGATTACGATTACGGATCACGGTGAGCCATTGGCGCAAGTGAAGAAAGCCGAACGCAAGTCATGGCCCTGCCAGGCGGGGTCGGCCAAAGATCAGATTCAGTGGATTGCACCTGACTTTGATGCGCCTCTTGATGACTTCAAGGAGTACATGGAGTGAATCTGCTACTGGATACTCACACACTCCTCTGGTTTCTGCGAGACGATCCGAATCTAAGTGCCACTGCGAAAAAGATTATTCAAGATCCCGACAACCACAAGTTTGTCAGTGTGGCTTCCTGCTGGGAAATTGCCATCAAAGCCGGCCGTCACAAACTTGGCCTGACAGAGCCCAGCGGCGTCTTGCTCAGTCGGGAGCTTCCTCGAAATGGCTTCGATCTGCTGCCCATAGAACTTCGACATGCCACTCAAGTCGAGATACTGCCGGACCACCATAAAGATCCGTTCGACCGCGTGTTGGTCGCGCAATCACTCTTGGAAATGATTCCACTTGTCAGCATTGATGTGCAACTTGACGCTTATGGCGTCACTCGCCTTTGGTAACTCATTCCCAACGATGGCCAATCGTCGCCTGCGGCGAGACTCGATTTGAGAGAGTCGTGAGGGAAGCCGTTGAGTCGGTTCAGATGCACCAGAACGAGACGATGGCAATCAGCGTTGGCAGGAGGGCTCCGAGGAACAGGCCCAAGGGGCTGATTCCCTGATTCTCGAAGACCTTCGCTGATTGGAGGATGCCGACGCCGGCCGGGTTGGGGGCGTTGGCGATGACTGTTAGTCCACCTCCGGTGACAGCACCCGCCACGAGCGCGTATTGGAGGTCGGGGCTGATTCCTTTGACCAGCGAGCCGAGGTAGGTTAATGCCGCGTTGTCGGTGGCGGCGGTCAACGCGATGGCTCCGAAGTACAATGTGGATCCGCTGAGATTGCTGATGAGGGGACGCAGCCAGTATTCCTGCAGGCCGCCGAGTGTCACCAGGCCGGCGAGGAAGAAGCCGACGAGCAGGCCTTCTCGCAACTTCAGTTCGTCCTGATATTCATGCGTCGCGGTGACGACTCCGAGAAAGAGCATGAAGATGCCGAAGCAGACATCGGGATAATGCGAGAAATAGACGATCGCGGCCAGAAACAGCAGGTGCAGAACCGTGAGCCAGGCTGGCACGTTGCCGGCGGGATTTTCAACGGGTTCCACGGACGACAGTTCCGATCGAAAGGCGAAGGCGGTCAATGCTGTTGAGACGACGCAACTGAGTGCGGCTCGCCAGCCAAAGTGAGTCAACATGAAACTGGTGTTCCAATCCCACGCTTCAGAGACCATCAAGACCGGTGGTGCGGCGAAGTGAGTCAGCGTGCCACCAATCGAAATGTTGACGAACAGCAGGCCCAGCGTGGCGTAGGCCAGTCTGCGGCTGATTCCCTGATCGACGTAGCGGCGTTTCAACATGATGGCCAGCAGGGTCATGGCCGCTGGTTCGGTGATCAACGAGCCGATCAGCGTTCCCATACTTAAAGCGGAGATATAGAACGCCAATCCTGATGGAAGGGGCAGCACCCCGGCTACTTTCGTGAGGATGGTCTCCGCGAGCCTGACGACCGGTCGTGTGGCGGCGACCACCATAATCACCAGCACAAATTTTGGTTCGTTGTAGTTCAACCCTTCGATGTAGTGGACCGCTTCGGCGATCGAATGATGAAGGGAAGCGATGCCGACAAACAGGACGGCTCCCCATAGGCCAAAGACGACTTCGGTTTCGGCCAGAAAGTGCAAGACGTTTTCGGGGATGGATCCGCTCGGGTAACGATGAGCCCAGCGAGCGAAATAGCCCACCGCGAAGCTATGCAGCACAGCCAGCACCAGCAAAACGGTGGCAAGCACTTCAATGGATGACGGATTCATGTCTGCAGCCTGACCTCGCGAATGCCAGCGGATCTCGCGGCTACTTCGCAGCCATTGAGTTCAGGTAGAGTAAGTGGTGCTGACTCAAAAGGGCAGGGTGGCACGGCTGTTTGGCCGTGAGATGACTCAACTCAATTCAGATTAAAGGAGTCGAGAAAGCGATTGATGACGGGGTCGTCGTGGAACGGTGTCGTGGAGACTGCGAAGACGGCATAGACGGTTTTTGGTGTGATGGCGACTCGCATTATCATCCTCAGCTTTCCGTTGTCTTTTTCCATGACGTTGCGACAGCCAGGGATGTCGCCATGCTGTTCAGAGGTACGAGTGATTAATTTGTAACCCTTTTCCGTGGAGAGCGCGATCATGTGATCAAACTGTTCCTCGATCGGAACCTTGTCAGATCCCGGGGGCATGGGGCTATCGGTGAGAGCCAGGCTGATGTCTCGTTCTGGAACCATGCATTTGACAGTATGTCGTTCCGCTTTGCCGCCAAGGTCGAGGTAGGTTTCGGTTTGTTTGTTGGTGGGGGCTGGAAACTTGGCGAACGCTCGCTTGTCACTGCTGAATGCCTGCTTCCAGGGAAAGACGGTCTGACGTGGAGTCGGCGGTTGAGATGCGCTGGTCGGCTGAGGTTCAACCCTCAGTTGGGATTTCAGGACGACTCGTCCAATCCCGCAGAGCACGAGCAGGAGGCCAAATGGAAGGGCGTTGCGGTTGAAACTTCTGGTCTTGCGCAACCGCGGATATTCCCGCCAATAGTAGGTCAATAGAAATAGCCCGATGGCGATCGTGATTAACGCGTCGATGTGCTCGATGATTAGTTGAGACCTGCGGGCTTTCCGGATCGACGATGACAACGTGTGGGGGTGGAATGAAGTTCAACCAGACGGGTCTTT
>CBIHQO010000693.1:0-4129 GCA_966211735.1 uncultured Schlesneria sp. | reverse complement strand
GCTGTACGTCCCCAACCTCTCGGTCAATCCATTCAATCCCGGTGATCGCCGACAGTCGCTCACCATTTTTGATCTCGCCAGCGGCGAATCGCGAGAAATCGGGATGCAGAAGTCAGCCGGACAGGTCGAACTGGTGGCTGATGGGTCAGGTCTGTGGGGTATCAACGGATCGACGGTGATCCGCATCCAGGGTAACGACGTGCAAGAGACATCCACCGGAATTACCCACTCTGGTACGCCGCTTTTCATTTACGAAGGCAAACTGGCAACCATCGTCGAAGAGCCATCAGTTTCCGGTAACACCTTGCCGCTTTCACATTTGCATGTCTGGACGGGCGGCACCTGGAAATCAGAAGGGGTCGTACTGCTACCACCCACCACGAGAGATGAACTTGTCGCTGACGAATCGGAGGCTCCTGAGAAGGAATCCATCGTCGCATTTGGTGGGGTCGTCGAGACGAAAGTTGTGAATGCAAACGGGCAGATCCATCTCTTCTGCTCCGACGGGATGAACGTTCTTTACTCAAATCAGCTGGAACTGTTTCCCGAGGGATCCGCATCGGCCCTGGTCACCGAAAATGCGCCCACGCCACTTTCGAATTGGATCTCTGCAGGAGTCCACCCTGGATTTCAAGTCGGAGCAGACGCACAAGGCCCGCTGCTGGCCGCAAAGACGTCGACTGGCCAAATGAAGACGACGTTCTCCATTTCTCGGCCGATAGAGGGAGTTTGGAAACAGTCGATTGAGACCGAACAGTCTGGTTTTGTCCTGACTTCAAAACTCGTTTCCGATGGCAAGACAGCTTATCTGGTCAGCCAGACATTCGGAAATAAATTGTCGCTGGCCGAGATCCAGGCTGATGGAACCAAGACCTCCAAGCTGTCGCTGAAAACGGGTCTTGTCATGGAGCGACTGACTCAGACCATTTCCAAACTCTGGTGGGTCGCGTTCATTGTGATGCTGATTTACGCCGTTCTCGTGACATGGCTGATGAACGCTTATTGCAGCAGTCGCTATGAGTACGGAAACTCGACCGTCGAACTCGCTCCGTTCTTGCGGCGAGTTCTCGCCAAGGGAGTGGACTGGCTCCTCGTCATGGGGCCGATTGTGGCCCTGCAGTGGACGTTCATCGGATCACAGGCGGAGGCCCAGGAATGGTGGATGGAGAAGTTTTCAGAGCTCGATCTCAACATCACGAAGATGCTGGTGTTTGGTGTCTTGGGGTTGGTGGTGTACTTCGTGACCTGGCTATTTGTCTTGGGGATCGGGGAAGGAATATGGGGAATTAGTCCCGGCAAATGGTTGTTCGGCCTGCGAGTCGTCCGTACGACGTTACGGCCATGCGGACTTTTGCGAGCGATGTTCCGAGAGATCCTGCTGTTGATCGATGCGATCATGTGCTTCGGATGGCTGCCCGCCGCGTTCACAGTCACACTCAGTCGCTTCCGCCAGCGCATCGGTGATTTCGCCGCCGACACGATCGTGATCAGGAAACCGGTCCTGGATCGCCTCCCTGCGGATCCAGAATTCGCCAACTTGTGATTCATCAGATTGATGGCTCGAGTTCGTGTCTTGCCTGATATGATCTTCTATTGAAATCGATGTCATGCCGTAATTCTCTCTTCTCATCGGCTTCGTGAAGTAACGTGAGAACCCACACGTTCCAGCTTGTTGTCGCGGCACTGGCTCTGATCATGAACCAGCTGTTCGGGGTCGTCGGCGTTTGCTACCTCCGGTTGGTCGACAACGACCCACTCCCGAATGCGGCAACAGTGGTGGCAATTGAGGGCGACTCGATCAAGCTGGCGGACGGACGGGCCATCAAGATTGACCACGAAGCTGATTACGAACTTCGGAATCGCATCCAAGAGTCCGCTAATCGAATTGGCATCGAAACGACTGGAACAGGTGAAAGCACTCTGTTCGTCAGAGAGCCCCGTTTCATCTGTGGCCTTGGGATGCCGACGATCACCCTCCCAGTGATCCCCATCAACTCGCCCCGCTATCACAAGAAAATGCTCGCGTTCGGCACGATTGACCGCGAGCCGAAAACCAATCACGACTGACCGCCTCTTCGTGGGATGGGCTTCCAGCCCGTCAATTTGATCTCATTTTGGGCTGCGACTTCACGATCTATCGCACGCGGCAATCAATGACGGGTTGGAAACCCGTCCTACGAGAAGAGGCCCGCCCTGCCCACGACCATTTCTCAAGATTTTGAGCGTATTCCACCTAACTGTGGCGTCCCGCGAGCTAAAACCCACTGTGTCTAACCCATGTTTCAACGCGACACGTAAGTGCGACCCGCACTAAAGATCGCTTGACCGCATCCAAAGCGGTCCCCAAGATACCCACTTCTTCGTACTCACTCAGAGCATCTTCAGGATTGAACAACATGAAATCGTTGCGACAAGGGCTGGTCGCTGGACTGCTGTTCGGATGCTGTGTCGCAGTCATCGGCTGTGAATCATCGTCCAAACCAACTGTCATCACCAAGCCATCCAAACAAGCATCAGATACCGCGGAAAAGAACATGCTGACCGTCCAACGAGAACCATTTGGCGAAACGACCACCGGCGAAGAAGTCACCCAGTACAGCCTGCGAAATCGCCAGGGAATGAAGGTCACCTTGATTGACCTGGGCGCCATCATCACCTCAGTCGAAGTTCCCGATCGCGACGGCAAGTTGGAGAACGTGACGCTCAGCCTTCCCGATTGCAAAGCGTATCTCGAAAACGCCCCCTACTTCGGCGGTGCCTGCGGTCGCTTCGCCAACCGTATCGCGGGCGGCAAGTTTTCGCTCGATGGCACCGAGTACGAACTCTTCCTGAACAATGGCCCCAACACTCTGCATGGCGGCAAAGAAGGCTTCATGAAGAAGCTGTGGGCGGCCGAGCCATTCCAGGATGACAAGCAAGCCGCAGTGAAACTGACCTACGTCAGTCCTGATGGCGAAGAAGGTTATCCCGGCAAACTGATCACCACGGTCACCTACACGCTGACCGACGACAACGAACTTCGCATCGACTACAAGGCCACCACCGATAAGGCCACCGTCCTCAACCTGACGAACCATGCCTATTGGAACCTGGCCGGAGCCGGAAACAGCCTGGTCCTCGATCATGATTTGACGCTGACTGGCTCAAAGTACTTGCCAGTCGACGAAACCGGCATCCCCACTGGCGAGTTGGCCACGGTTGAAGGAACGCCGATGGACTTCCTGAAACCGCACAAGATTGGCGATCGGATCGAACAACCCGTCAACGGATCCGGTGGCTACGATCACTGCTATGTGGTCGATGGAAAGATCGGCGAACTGCGACCAGCCGCCAAGATCGTCGAACCCAAGTCAGGTCGAGTCATGGAAATCTCCACGACCGAACCCGGCATCCAGTTCTACACCGGCAACTTCCTGGAAGGAAACGCCAAGACCGGCAACGCCCCCAAGCACGGAGCCTTCTGCCTGGAAGCCCAGCACTACCCCGACTCACCAAACCGTCCCGAATTCCCAACCACACGTCTGAATCCCGGCGAGACCTACACGCAGACGACAGTGCATAAGTTTTCTGTGGCAAAGTAGAAGGTTGGTCTAACGAAAGCAGGCAATTTAGAGACGACAAGAGTCCAAAATCTCTGCCTGCTTCCAACCGCGACTGAATCTGCTTTCCGCCGGGCTTCAGCCGGCATCTTCTTCAAACTCCGTTCGCTCTAGCCGATAAAAAACAAGAAAGCCGGCTGAAGCACGGCTGGATGAGAGTCCCGTGACACCAAGTGTGGTTTGGCCTTTCCACTGCTGCTGCCGGGGCCAGCAGATGTATTTGGCTCAGGGGCAGGCCACACTCGTCACTTCGCGGGCAACATCACATTCGCGGGTTGTGGGCTGTCGAGGACGATCTTGGATTTGACTCGGCCCAGGATCTCTCGCACGGTTTCGATGTAGAGGCGTTTGAGGGTGAGATCGCGTGATTCGGTGTAGCTGCCGTTTCTTGAGGTGGCGTCGAGTTGGATCTGGTCTGCTAGTTTGACGAAGCGGTCGGCGGAGCCTTTGGCGCTGGAGATTCTGGTGCCTCGTTCACGTTCGGCGTTGTCGACGATCTGCTTCGTGGTGACCGCGTTCTCTTTCTTCAC
>CBIHQO010000692.1:0-4131 GCA_966211735.1 uncultured Schlesneria sp. | reverse complement strand
CACGGGTCCCCCTTTCAACGTCAAGGACATCACCGGTCCTGCTAAGGACGGCGATGAACTGTGTTACCGCTGCCGTTACGGTAGTGCTCCAGTCGTCACGATTTTCGCCAAGGAAATGACCGACGAAGTCGCTGCCCTGACCAAGGAACTGGACGGCGTTGTCGCCAAGAACCGTGACCAGAAGATGGCCGGTTTTGTCGTTCTGATGTCTGATGATCCAGCCAAGGCTGCTCCTTCGCTGACGAAGACCGCTGAAAAGATGAAGATTCAACAACTGCCGCTGACCACCTTCAATGGGGCTGCCGGTCCTAAGGGCTACAAGCTCAACGAAAAAGCCGACGTCACCGTCATGATGTGGGTCGATGGGACCGTCAAGGTGAGCGAAGCGTTCAACAAGGGCGACCTGACCAAGGACGCGATCGCCAAGGTTTCCGCTGAAACCAAGCAGATCCTCGAGTAGTTTGGTCTGAGCGTTCACGACGCAGCACCCCGCGCTTCTATCGAATCGCGGGGTGATTCTTTTGGTAGGCTGAAGACAGAGATTGAACCACGGAATACACTGCACAGAGCTTTGCTCGTCTAAGTGTCTGATTGCATCGGAGCGAAGATTGTCGAGATTGTTAGCGTTTCGTGTGTTCGGTCGTGGTTCTCGTGGTTTGGGGTGTGCGGTGATTGAAGCCAAAGCTCCGTCGAGCCGGAGCACTCCAAAGGGGACTTTGGAGTGCGGTGGCTGGACACCGCTTTGGATCAAGTCGACCGGGAGGCATGATTGCATCGGAGCGATGTTCGCAGAGAGCAAGTGGGATTTCTTGTGATCGGTTGTCGTTCTCGTGGTCTGACGTGTGTGCTGACTGAAGCCAAAGCTCCGTCGAGCCGGAGCACTCCAAAGGGGACCGTTGAGTGAGTCCGTTTCGTCGAGCCCCCGTGACGGCTGAGTGTCTGATTATCTGCACGGCGATGTGGGTGATCTGTGCGACTCGGTCATTTGAAGGGATGCGCTATGGTGATGCGCAGCGGCAATGGGGGGCCGCGGTCAGTCTGGAAATTACCGGCTACGACGACGCGCCTGATGTGGTTCACCGGCAGTTGAAGGGGCCCTTCGATCTGTGGGCCGGTGAGTGGTGGCGGATGCCCGTCAGTGCGTTTCATCACGGCGACCTGATTCATCTGTTGTTGAACTGCTCGGCCGCCTGGATGCTGGGCCGCCGCCTGGAACAGCGCTGGGGCAGTCTGCGCTATGCTCTGTTTCTCGGTCCCGCGATCGTGATTCCGATGGTGGCCGAGACCATCAGCGGGAATGCGGCTGTCGGATTTTCGGGAGCGATTTGTGCCATGCTGGGGGCGTTGATGGTCTTGCAACCGCAGGATCCTCGAACGGACGATCTGCCGCAGGAAGTGATTCTGTTTTCGCTGGGATTCATTCTTTTAGGAATCCCCTTCAACGCTCTGGATCTGGCCCCGATTCGGGTTGCCAATACCGCTCACTTCACAGGATTGGTGTATGGTGGATTGGCTGCCTGGAGTTGTTGCGGACCGGTCTCTCGATTCCTGATCGTGCGAGCCGCGTTTGTCGCATCGCACGTGCTGATCTTGCCGGCGATCTGGCTGGCGACGCATCCGATCATGAACGGACGTTACCTGTGGTACCTGGCCGATCGCGATCAGCGCGTGGACCCTGCCCAGCGTGAGGCGTTGCTGAAGCTGGCGGTGGAGGCGGATCCGTCGTTAACGGCGCTGTGGCTGCGGCTGGCGGACTATCGACTGGCCGAGGGGAAGACTCAGGCCGCGTGGACTGTGATCATGGAAGGGTTGCTGCAGAACCCGACGGACACCGATCTGTTCGACGCGGCCCGTGCGATCTGGAGACGCCTTCCGCAAGGACCGGAACGCGAAACCGCCGAAGCCGAGTTGAAACGCGTCTTCGGTGATCAAGCGGAAGTGTGGTCACGTCAGATTCGCAATACGCGCCTGATCGCGAAGGGGCCTCGCAAGTCGGAGGCGAAGACACCGGAACTTGATCCGAAGGACTTCCCGCTCAATCAATCGATCGATCTGCAGTGGGAGCCGAAGCCGAGGGTGGAACCGAAGTCGCCGGTCCTTGATCCCGATCAACCGAATAGTGCCAGCGAAGGGACGACGCTGTAGCGAGGATTTGACGTCGATGCGTGAGTTCTTCAGAGGATGGAGACGAAGGCTTTGCTGCATCACTCTGCTGATGGCAGTCGTTGTCACGATAGGTTGGGTGCGGAGCTTGTTTATCGGCGACTGGGCCTCGATTTGCGGGTACGAGGTTCTTTGTCAGGAGGGCGCAATCTCCTGGGCGTGGCGGCCGGGCCCAGTGCCGACTCCCGAATGGTTCATCAGTATCTCCCTTGCCGATCGGCCCAATTTCAAACATTTCGACACGTGCGTCCCGTATTGGCCGTTCGCCACATCGCTGACTTTATTGTCGTGTTATCTCATGCTGAGTTCCGGCCGAAGACGCGATCACCAGGTGACGTAGAAGAGAACAGACAATGCAACAAAGCTGGTTGGTGTTCGCGTTGGGCTCGGCGTTCTTTGCGGGCTTGACCGCGATCCTGGGCAAGGTTGGCGTGTCGCAGATCAATTCGAATCTGGCGACGTTGATTCGCACGGTTGTGATTCTGATTGTGACTGCGGCGATTGTCTCGTGGCGCAGTGAATGGGAGCCCTTGAATCGTCTGTCGAGTCGCGGGCTACTGTTCCTGGTCTTATCGGGCCTGGCGACGGGGGCGTCTTGGCTTTGTTATTATCGCGCGCTGCAGTTGGGACCGGCATCGCAGGTGGCGCCGATCGACAAGCTGAGTGTCGTGTTCGTGCTGCTGGTCGCGTGGCTCTGTTTGGGCGAGGCGATGACTTGGCGAGTGGCAGTCGGCGGCCTGCTGATCGTTGCCGGGGCAGTCACACTGGCGACGAAGTAAGTCGAGCGTTTACAGCATCTGCGGCAGGCCCATGGGCAGCCCGCGCGAGAACTGTGCAGTCACACTGCGCGCGATGTATGCCGGAGCCCCGACAATTTTCGGTGGCGCTTCGGGGTGTCGGGTGAACGTCGGTCGTTTAGAGAACAACGGCAGCGAACCACTCGGGGAATGGTTCGCTGGCGCTGCACCGCTTCAGTTTCAGTTCTGGATGGACAATCGCGATTCCATCCAATCCAGCATTTCTTGCCGATCTTCTGGACACAGACTCAGCCAGATCCGGATCACCGCCGCGTAGGGTTCGCGACTTGATCGCGGTGGCTCGCAGCCCTGGATGACGATATCACGGAACCGGCGTCTGGCCGTCGACGACGCCAGCGTCCAGCGGTCCTTCAACTCGATCGTGGCTTCCGATTGCATTAACATGGGGGTTCCTTCCCGCCAAGAGGTGGTTAATCCATTGCCATTGTCTATCGGCGCATCCGCAGTCCGCTCTCCTGTGGTTAGTATCGAACCACGTAAAGTCACCGCAATTGGCACCGGGTGCAGCATTCTGGGTAACGGCTGCTGAGATTTCAGGGACTGCTCAACTGTTCACGAGAACCGACTGAACGTCCGTCTCCCAATGCGACTGGCGACGACTCGACGAATTCAGTTCGGCCAGGTTGGCGACGATCAATTCGATGGGTTGCGGCTTGCCGAAGAAGTAGCCTTGAACGAGGTCAAAGCCGATTTCCTGGCAGGCATCACGTTCGTCGCAGGTCTCGACCCCTTCGGCGATGGTCATGATGCCGATATCGCGAGCCATCTGAGAGCCTGAAAAGTGTACGAAGGCAAGCAAATTGCCGGTAGGTTATGCTCGAGCGTCACTTCTCGCAGGAAAGAGTTATGCTAAAGCATAACCTACGAGTGAACTCCCAAGGTGAATCATGGATGCATTGACGGTGCGACCGGGCGAAGCGAATTCGGCTCGGATTGAACAGATTGATGAGCCTGCCATCGAGTCTGGTTCGGTGCTGGTGCAGACGCTGGCGGTGGGCATCTGCGGGACGGATCTGGAGATCATGGCCGGCGAGTACGGCTGGGCGATGTGGTCCAGCGATGGTCAAAAGCTGCGTTCGCAGGGCAGCGCGGCACCGGCCCTGTTGCCGAGCAGCGACGAGCTCATCCTCGGCGTGCCCGCCACGGCGCT
>CBIHQO010000691.1:0-4149 GCA_966211735.1 uncultured Schlesneria sp. | reverse complement strand
CTGTCGGACAAAGGCGTCCGGTCATTGTGCGACAAATACAGCGTGATCTGCGGATTCCACCTTCATCCACATCTGCTCAGGCACACAATGGCTCATCAGTACTTGGCAGACAATCCCGGTGATCTCGTCGGCTTAGCGCAGATCCTCGGGCATGAGAATCTCAACACGACCAAGCGTTATGTCGCCAAAACTCAGCAGCAGTTGTCCGATGCCTCCGAGCGGATCAGCTTTTGACAGGCCGATACTCACTATGTACCTAGGACCGCACTTCCATGAGCGTAGTGGTTCAATCAAGTATTACTTGCTTCACGCAGGAGCGTTGCGAAGATCTTTCAACAGGTCTTCTCGATTGCCAATTGTCCCGTCCCTTTTCCTCCAGACGAAATCAGACGGCGGAAAATACAACTGTCCGGCGTGCATACCTGTTATCGAATTGAGTTGCGCTACGCCGGTCCCACCAATCATGCGATGTCCAACGTCGAAATCGAGCATCGACACAATTGCCATACGTTTGTTGAGCGGAATAGTGACCACCGTGTTCGGTGTCATGAATCCCGGTGGGTGATGGATGCTTGGCAGCCTCGACACCGGTACGACCGGCCTGTCTGAGCAGATCAGATCTGGTGCGCCGTCCTCGACGATACGCAATTGCCAGGTCCGCTGCTTCAGTAGTGGCGAGAGACCCTGGGCCATCTTGAGCATCTGGCCGACGTGCCATGTCTGATCGAACACTGCGAACTCATCGTCTCCTGATGTTTCGACTTGACGACCCTGCTCCTCAAGGCACTTCCTTGCAAACGCCTCCTTCTGTCGAACTTCGTCGAGGAAATCGCTGATTTTGTTCCTAATACTCGGGACTCTGACAGCCATGAAGGCAACGAAGTCCATGAGGTCGTCCAAGTCCTCGCCAGTGGGCAGTGTTTGGTGCTCCACAACATTGCGAACAACCACGCTCCATCGAGATTCGAATTGAGCCAGAGTCTTCTCCACAATCATGGGGTCAACGCTCGGGCCGCCGTCTATCTCGTGAAAGTCACGTCGATGGGCGGCGTCTTTCGGTTTGCTGACCCAAGTCTTCAATCGAGACGTGTCAACCACTTGAAGATTGCCATCAGCGGTGCCGTCGTCAGTGAATCCAGCGAGGTAGAACTGCGGCACGACATGGTGTTTGCGGGGTTGATCGGACATTCATCACCGTGCTGTTTTTGGAGATAGATCTTGTGATGTGGATCTTACTCTGGTCGTCTCAACACCAACATGGCGCAGCCCTTTTGTAGTGGATACCGCCTAACGAACTACCGAGGCATCGAGGCGAGGCACATCGCTTCGCCCGACCTCGGCAGTCACGAAGGGGCTATCCATGAACATGTACTGCGTTCGCAAAGGACAGATCGAAGTCGGAGTCATTGAACACGAGGGACTTGAGTTCACGGCGCTCGGAGCGAGCGTCATCGGGCCTGACATCACTGGGTACACCCACCGGAACAAACATCACATCAGTCTGACGACGTGGTGTGGCAAGACGATGCTCGACTGTCGTTGTGAAGTCATTGAGACGTTCTGGTCGGGTTCTCTTGCACTCATGTTCAGACTTCCCAAGGGGCGCTTCATCATCGGGTACGCCTTGGGCGACGATGGAATGCTCTTCCGGGGCGAACTGACCAACGCTGATGAATCTGAAGCTCGTGGAGCCGCCATTCGCATCTCGCATCATTTCGCTGAACTCGATGCCGACGACGAAGTCTTCGAAGACTGAAGTCAAGAATCGTCTTTATGCAGACACCACAGACCAACTTCGGGCCGTGGTTTTCTTTGGATACCAACTAAGTAAACAGAGACGACATGACACATTTCATTCGGAGACACCCAAATGCAGATCACAGCAAATGCGAACTTTCACGGACACGAATTGACGGACATGCCCGTCCTGAATCCCGGTGGGTGGTTCGGCAAAACATGGCTCATCGAAATCGGAGGTTCATACACACCGTTGTTCCTCATTGTCGAGGCGGGTTCCATGTGCGATGCCATCGAAGAACTTGCCGAAAACGAACAGTATGGACATCACATCGTCGTCTCCGACGAAGATCTCGGGGATTACAACCTCAACGACTGCCACTATGGTCCGAGCGGCCAGGTGCTCGATCTCGATCATCTGATGATCCACGGGCAAGAAGGTGTTGAGCAGCCTTTCGTTTGCAAATACTTCGGCAAGGGCTTTCCAGTTGAAGGCATCGACCCGAACGCAATCGATGAATACGACTTGGAAGAGGAAGTCGCATGATCGACTGATGGATACTCGCTAAGGCGGCATGGCCCTGACGATGTGTCTGGGCCTCTCTTCAAGTGAAGGAAGCCGCCATGCAGTTCAGCATCATCTACTCTGCCGATGTTCCTGAGGACGAAGACATCTCCCGCTTCGAACCGCCACGGTTGGAACTCTGGGATGAAACCGAAGACGGTCCCAGCGAATATGCCTATCTCGAAGGCGAATGGGAGAATGGGACGCACAAGAAATGGTGTGCGATCCTCACACGAGAGCAGTTCGACGAATTTGTCGATCACTGTGGCCTCTCCGCCGAAAGCACACGCACGATGGGCAGCATCGGTGCGCCGGGCTTCGGATTTGGCTGGGCACCTGCGATCAGCTTCAACGGCGATCACGAAGATGCGATCTGCAACGCCTACGTTACACCGCTTCCCGAAGTTACTCGCTCTGAATTCAACGACGACGACTGGGAACGTGTGTTTGGCGCAGTCGTCAGCGTTTATGGCTGACCGAATCAATGACAAGAGAGGCCCGCAATTGCGGGCCTCATTCGTTTACACAACACATTCAAGTTCAAAGGGACAAGATGATCATGATCAATAAGCCGAAGTTCAAAGTTGGCCGCTTGCTCGCCACCCCAGGTGCATTAGGTGAGCTTGAGAAGGCAGAGCAAAGTGTCCACGAACTTCTCGCACGTCACATCCAAGGCGATTGGGGGTGTGTCTGCGCCGACGATGCGGCTGCCAACGATGCATCGATAAAAGATGGCTCTCGAATCCTCTCCGCATATCTATTGAAGACGAACGTGAAGATCTGGGTAATCACGGAGGCGACTGATGACCGAAATCAGCGAGCGGCTACCACAGTGCTTCTACCTTCCGAGTATTGACGGATCGGTCATCTTCTAACGGATACCGACGAGGCTGATGTGACGCAGGCAATGTGACTGCGTCCTTCATCCACGCCTGCTAAGGAATGCAGAATGTCGTTCGATCCAACTGAATCTGTTCGTCGTTCACTCGTCGCTGAGATCAATGCGGAGCCTGGCTCCAGGGAATACCTTGAAGCCAAGCACGGCAAAGTCTGGGATAACGCCGAAATGCAAGCCGAGTTCGAAGCCATTGGTTTCATGGCCCCACTGATCGGTGTGCGTCGTCGCAGCGATGGCGTGCGGGGATCTTTGATGTTCCAGCACAGTCCTCGCTTCTATTTTTCATTTTCTCCCGAGTAAACGAACGATCATCGGCGTCAGTCATTGACTGACGCCTTGCGTCCATTTGGAGACGATAGTCACGTCTTCGAATGTGAAGTCGTGTTGCAGAATTTGTTATTGAGAAACTCCTCGCCGCTTCGTGCCCTTCCAGATACTGACAAGCCCCTACGACGCTATACCGGTTGTCGCTTTTTTGTATGTGTTCAACTTTTCGTTTTTCCTGCCCAGGCTGAAGCTGTCCACAAAGTCGAACCTTTTCAAAAACCGGGCGGCTCAAAATCGCCGGGGCTGATTTCGACCAACCCCAAAAGGAAATCAAGATGAACACGAATTCACTCGTTGGGCCGCTCCTCGGACTGGTGATGTTGATTACGGGATGTGGAAAGACCGAGATCGAATACCACCATTCTTCGAAGGCCAAAGTTGTCGATGCCCCGAAGCACACAGAAGAAGGCAACCATCGACGGCACGAACTATCTGAGGCAAATCAGACCACATTCCGAATTGCCGTCGACGGTCGCTCGCCGGAAGAACCACAAGCCACCAAGCCTTTGGAATCGGCTTCTGCTCCTTCAAGAGATATCCGGGCCGATTCCAAGTCCCTCGTATCCGTCGACGTTGGGGCGATCAACATCCACGTTGGCGACGTACATCATCACACTCACGT
>CBIHQO010000690.1:0-4155 GCA_966211735.1 uncultured Schlesneria sp. | reverse complement strand
GGACCTGACCACCCGACTCCTGGATGATCTCGATCAGCCGGGCGGGGTCGAAGATCGTCGCCGCCTCCGCCGGGGCCCTTTCAAATGGGGACGCCTGTAAAAAGGCGCACAAATCCCACCCTGCAATCGAATAAAGGGCCCGTGGATGTCGAGTTGACGAATGGATTCTGGATGGCTCAGTCAGAAGTGACCCAAAAGCAGTGGGTGACCGTCATGGGAACCGAACCCTGGAAGGAACGGTTCCATGTGCGGGTCGGCGACGGCCATTAACTGGATGAAATCACCTGAACCAGCAAGCAAAAAGCCGCGACTCGCAACAGCGAGGCACGGCAAAATAGCTGCGAATTGGATACACGCCAGCGATGGCCGCGGCTAGCTATCCGATTTGGCGTCGCGAACCTGGACCTGCAAGGCTCCCAGCATCTTGGTGATGGCGGTTTCTTTCTTGTCGATCCCCAGCACAGTTTCGAGGACGAACGCTCGAGGCTCGTTGCTCGGGTGAATGATCAGGCGACCGCTGCGCAGCAGCATGTATTCGAAGACGTCGTCGATTTCTTTGCTGATCCGCAGATTCGGAGCGGAATAGCGTTCGAGGTTGCTGAGGAAGCCGTGGTGATGCAGCAGTTCGTTCGGGCGGACTTCCCAGTAGTCGAACCGGATGTTGATCATCATCGCGACATAAAGCAGCGACAAGATGGTCACAATTCCGAAGTAGAATGTTGTATTCGCTCTCGGATTCACCGAATTGACGATCTTGGTCAGCGCTGGCAGCAGAGTGGGGACGTAGACCGAAGTCAGAACCGTTCCCATGACAATAACCAGAAATACGAAAAACAGGTTCAGCGATGTGGTCCGCGGGAAATCAAACGCGAGAACGACCAGATTCACTCCCATGATCGCCAGAAATGCGATGCCGATGACGTGGGAATACTTTTCTTCGCCGAAGATCAGCGTCAAGACACCTGCCAGGATCGCCATCAGGTAGGTGGGATACAGGATCACGATTTTGGGATACGAGACCAGGATGATCGGTTTCGCCGAGTCCTTCTGGCTGGATGGAAGCGGTGCAGTCACGCGAGGGATCTCCTTATTCTGGTCTCGTGCACATTGAAAGCGAATTCATTTCGCCGAGGCCGCCGACGGCAATGACCGCCTGGCAACGTCGGCAATCTACCGGCGACCACGCAGGGAATCCAGAGCGGTCGAGGCGTTCGCAGCCTTCCAACCTCATTTTGATGGCAGTCGGTCTCGGCCTGACACACCCTGAACGCGGATTGCGGCCTCCAAGATCACGAGTTTTGACGCACTGTCTTCACGATGCGACCGTTGATGATCACAAAGCCATGCCTCCGCCGCCGGCTGGTCGCGCGGTCGAAGATCGTTGCCGCGTCTAAATCGCGATTTGTGAATCGGAACCTAAGCGACCATCCTCAATGGCTGCCAACAGGCCAAAACTGCCACCAGCTTGTTCTTGGGTTCGCTACTTTCCGGCTCGTCACATAAAGTGTCGTAACATATTGTGGTTAAAGTGGTTGTGTCTGTCGTTTCGGTGTGAGGTGCAAGTGTTCAATCAAATTCTGCGACGCGACTCTACCGACAGCGAGCTAACAGCATTCGACCAACGCCCCGGCAATGCAGATTTCGTCATGGAAACCTTGATTGCCAGCCGTAATAATAAGCGGCGACTGGTCAAATGGAGTTGGCTTGGGTCGCTGAGCGGTTTTTGGAACCGCGACGAAGCGATCTTGTCCGAAATAAACCGTCGATTCTGACTGTCAGAATCGCGATTCGCCAGCAAACGCCGACCCGCCTCCTGATCAGATCCCTCCCGATATGATGTCCGGCACTCAGGCATCCGAAACCCTCCAGAAACTCCTTCGCCGATTCATCGGGAGTTTCAGGTAAGCAGCCCATGCAGATTCAAAAACTTCTTGCCCTGCGCGGTCCCAACATCTGGTCGCGTCACCCCGTTCTTGAAGCGTGGGTGGATCTGGGACCGTTGAAAGATACGTCCTCGAAGGATTTCCCCGGTTTCAACGATCGCTTGATGGCCTGGCTGCCCACGATGATCGAGCATCGATGCAGTGAGGGGGAGCGAGGGGGGTTTTTCCAGCGGCTTCGCTGGGGAACATACCTGGCACACACGCTTGAGCACACGACGCTCGAACTGCAATCCCTCTCTGGTACGCCGGTCGGCTATGGCCGCGCCCGCGAAACGACGACTGAGGGAGTCTACAAGGTTGTCTTTCGCTATCAGGAAGAGACGCTAGGACGGGCCTGTCTGGAAAAGGCTCGCGATCTCCTGATGGCCGCCGTCTATGACCTGCCGTTCGATATCAATACCGAACTGAAACAACTGCGCGAACTCGCTGATCGCGTCTGCCTGGGACCCAGCACGGCCGCCATTGTCGACGCAGCCAAAGCCCGAAACATCCCGACCCGACGGTTGAACGCTGGTAGCCTGGTTCAGATGGGACAGGGTATCAAGCAGCGCCGGATCTGGACTGCAGAAACGGACTTCACCAGCGCGATCGCCGAATCCATCGCCCAAGATAAGCAGCTCACGAAGACGTTGCTGAAATCGGCGGGGATCCCGGTCCCGGAAGGACGTGAAGTCGACAGCCCCGATGACGCCTGGCAGGCCGCTCAGGAAATTGAGCGGGCCTGCGTGATTAAGCCCGTGGACGCCAACCACGGCCGCGGTGTGTTCATGGATCTGACCGAAGAATACCAGATCCGCACCGCCTATAGCGAAGCCTTGAAAGAAGGCTCCGGCGTCATTGTCGAGCGATTTGCCAGCGGCAACGAACATCGGTTGCTGGTTGTTGGCAACCAGTTAGTCGCAGCGGCGGCGGGTGATGCGGCTGGAGTCGTCGGTGATGGCCAGCATACCATTCGCCAATTGATCGAACTGCAAATCAACTCTGACCCGCGGCGCGGGGACGACGAATCGCAGCCATTGAATACAGTGCTGGTTGACGCTTTGACCACGATCGAGATCGAGCGACAGGGTTATAAGCCCGAGTCGATTCCGCCTCACGGCACCAAGGTGATTGTCCGCCGTAACGATAATCTGTCGCGAGACGTAACGGACTCGGTGCATCCCACGATCGTCGAACACGCTGTCATGGCGGCTCAGATCGTTGGTTTGGACATCGCCGGGATCGACATGGTCGTCGAAGACATCTCGCGCCCGCTCGAAGAGCAGGGTGGCGTGATTGTTGAAGTGAATGCCGGCCCTGGATTACTGATGCATTTGAAGCCGCGCACCGGCAAGCCAAGGCCTGTGGGTGAAGCGATCGTCAACCATTTGTTCCCTGACTTGAAGGACGACGGTCGTATTCCGCTGGTTTGCGTCACCGGAACAAACGGCAAGACCACCTGTACTCGTCTCGTCAACTCGATCCTGCGAGCCGCCGGCTATCACGTTGGGATGACGTGTACAGACGGCGTCTCGATTGATGGCCGCGTGATCGAGCAAGGCGATTGTGCCGGGCCGCGAAGTGCTCGCAATGTCTTGCTCAACCCACTGGTCAATGCTGCTGTTTTCGAAGTGGCCCGGGGGGGAATCCTGCGGGAAGGCTTGGGCTTCGACAAATGCGATGTGGCGATTGTCACCAACATTGGTGAGGCAGATCACCTCGGCAAGGCGTACATTCACACCCCGGCCGACATGTTTAAGGTCAAGCGGACACCTGTGGATGTGGTGCTTCCTACCGGAACCGCCGTCCTGAATGCGAACGATCCGCTGGTTGTTGATATGGCGGCATTATCTGCCGGATCGGTCACCTTCTTCTCTCTCGATCCAACGAACGAAGTGATCGAGCAACATCGACAGGCTGGCAAGCGAGCCGTCATCGCTCGTGACGGAAAAGTCATGCTGTGCGATGGTGCCACCGAATCGGAAGTGATTAGCCTGGATGTCGTCCCCTGCACACACGGCGGACGGGTGAACTTTCAGGTCGAAAATGTACTGGCAGTTACTGCCGCTTGTTGGGCTTTGGGAATTTCGCCAAAAGTCATGGCTGCCGGATTGCAAGCTTTTCAAGGAAACCTGGTCGACAATCCGGCCCGCTTCAACGTTCTCCAATCGGCCGGCAAAACGTTGATTTTAACCGATGGTCGCAATCCATCATCACTTGCGGCTCTTGTTGA
>CBIHQO010000689.1:0-4160 GCA_966211735.1 uncultured Schlesneria sp. | reverse complement strand
GTCGGGTGGGAAGGTAATAATCTCGCTGGTCAGTACCGCATGCCCAAGACAAATGACTTCTCTGGAAGCCCCGGAAGCGAGAGTCGGCAACCGCCAAATGAGACTAACCCACGACCACGGAAGGTGTGCATCTTTCATCGTGACCGAAAAGGCCTGAAAGGCCGCAATAAGCCAGCCCAGGGCAGAGTGAAGGGGCGAGGCCCCGTAACGTCGCCCTGGGTCCGGGTTATCAGAGGCCCCGAAGCCCTGCAAGGGCGAAACATGCCTCGTCACAGTGACCTGTGATCCACGAAGAACAGGACATGCGACCTATTCTTGACAATTGTGACGGCCTTTCAGGCCTTTGGACTACTAAACAACTCCGCCCAGGGCGGCGCTACGAGGCTTCACCTCTCCGCTCTGCCCTGGGCTGGTATGTTGTGGCCTTTCAGGCCCTTTTAGAACGAGAACTCAGGATCGTTGTTCGCGTTGAGTACTGCCCTAACACAATACAAACACCATCGCTCGGTCGTTTAAGCCTTCTTGATCTTCTCTCGCCCTTCGCTCACCTTCTTGGTCGCATTACGCGTGTCGAGGACCATTCGCGCGTGCTTCACGATGTGATTGAAGTCGTAGGCCGAGTGATCGGTCGAGACCAGGATGCAATCCTGCGATGCCAGGAATGCGGGCGTCAACTCCTGACTCTCCATCGCCGGCAGATCCGGGTAGTGTCGCATCTTGGGCAGCGAGGGGACGTGCGGATCGTTGTAGCTCAGCACGGCACCACGTTTCAGCAGCAGCTTCATCAGTTCGAACGACGGGCTTTCGCGCGGGTCGTCCACGTCTTTCTTGTAGGCCGCTCCCAGGATGCAGATCTTGCTCCCTTTGATCGGCTTGCCGTCGTCGTTCAACATTCCCGCCAACTGATTCACCACGTAGTGCGGCATGTGAGTGTTGATCTCACCAGCCAGCTCGATGAACCGAGTTTGCTCACCCCACTTGCGAGCCAGCCAGGTCAGGTAGAACGGGTCGATCGGAATGCAGTGGCCACCCAGGCCGGGACCGGGATAAAACGCCTGGAAGCCGAACGGCTTCGTCTTGGCGGCGTCGATCACTTCCCAGACATCGATGCCCATCTTGTCGTAGAGCATCTTCAGTTCATTAACCAGCGCGATGTTCACCGCCCGGTAGGTGTTCTCGAGGATCTTGCACGCTTCGGCGACTTCCATCGTCGACACGCGAACGACCTTCACCACGGCGTGACCATACATGGCACAAGCCAGGTCACCGCTGGTGTCATCGTAGCCTCCGACCACTTTCGGAATCGTCGAGGCTTCGAAGTTCGGATTGCCGGGGTCTTCTCGTTCTGGACTGAACGCCAGGTAATAGTCTTTACCCGCCTGCAGCCCGGTGGCATTGAGCACTGGCAAAACATTTTCACGAGTCGTCGTCGGATGCGTCGTGCTTTCCAGCACCACAAGCTGGCCGGGTCGCAGTGTCTTGGCGATCGAATGGGCCGTCCCTTCGATATAGCTCAAATCGGGATCGCGGCTTTCGTTGAGCGGCGTCGGCACGCAGATAATGATGCAGTCGGCCTCACCCAGGCGACCCATGTCAGCAGTCGGCTCAAACTGCTTCTCCGTGATCAGTTTTGAGATCGCACTGCTATCAATGTGCTTGATGTAGCTTTTGCCGGCCTTCAACTTGTCGACTTTGGACTGGTCAACGTCGAAGCCCATCGTCTTGAAACCGGCTCGTGTGAACGCCCGAATCAGCGGCAGCCCCACATAGCCTAAGCCAATCACGCCAATAATGGCTCGCTTTTCGCCAATCTTTTCCTGCAGTCCATGGGTCGACATTGAAAAGCCTTTTTAGAGTCGTTTCAAAAACGAAAACCGACGACCACTCGCCTGTTTGTCGTCTTGTTCCGCACCAACCGTATTTTCGGATCGCGACGCTTGCTCTCTAGAGCATTTGCCATCAGTTCACATCTAACCAAGAACCACCAAAGCGGCCTGAATCCGGCCCGACAGCCCATCGGCAGGCGGTGGAGTATACCTTATGAATTCGATTTGACGATGGGATTCGTCAACGTCCCGATTCCCGTGATTTCGATGCTGACCGAATCGCCGTCTTCCAACGTAAAGTTATCGGGTGGAACGACTCCGGTTCCGGTCAGCAGGAACGCCCCCGTGGCCAGATCGTTCTCTTTGACCAGCCAGCTGATCAGTTCCTCGAAACCACGCTTCATCTGGTCCAGATCCGATTCTCCCTGGAAGACGGCGGCACCGCCTCGCTCGATCTTCAACCGAATTTTCGTCGCCGGGCGATCCACCGGTCCCTCAGGAATCCAGACATACGGCCCCAAGCCGCAGCATTGGTTGTAGACCTTGGCCTGAGGCAGATACAGCGGGTTTTCCCCCTCAATGTCGCGAGCCGACATATCATTGCCGACGGTGAAGCCCACCAGTTTCCCGACGGGTGACACGACCAGCGCCAGTTCGGGCTCGGGGACTGACCAATTGCTGTCCGCGCGAACTCGCAATGGCTGACCGGGCCCGGAAACGCGATTCGGAGTTGCCTTGAAGAAGATCTCGGGACGCGGTGCCGTGTACACCTTGTCGTAGTGCGACGCCCCCGCCTTCGACTCTTCCATCCGAGCCACCTGGCTCCGCTTGTACGTCACTCCCGCCGCCCACACTTCCTGCCGATCGATCGGAGCCAGAACGGTCACCAGCTTGGGATCGAGTGCCGGAGCCTTCGTGTCGACCAGAAACTTCGCCAACCCGATGGGATCCGGTGCATGCAACAGGTCCATCAAGCTGCGGACGTTTTCGACCTGCAGCATGTTCGACCAGCGACACCCGGATAGTACTGTCGGCCAGTTTGAGCTTCGCAAGACGCATAATTGACCCTGGAAAAGTTGATGATCAAAGGTGGCAATCCGAACCGCCATCGGGCGAACGACGGCGGCCCCAATCGTCAGTCTACTTAAGCAACTGCTTAATGCGAGACACCGCTTCTTCGACATTCGCGCGGCTGTTGAAGGCGCTCAATCGGAAGTAACCTTCGCCGCTGGCTCCGAACCCGCTGCCAGGTGTCCCCACGACATTGGCCTTCGACAGCAGATGATCGAAGAACTGCCAGCTCGTCATTCCGCCCGGTGTCTTCAGCCAGACATACGGAGCGTTCGTGCCGCCGTAGACGGTTTGACCCGCATCTCGCAGCCCCTGGCACAGGATCGCCGCGTTCTGCAGATAGAAATCGATCAGCGCCCGCACCTGCTGACGACCAGCCGGGCTGTAAACAGCTTCGGCACCGCGCTGCACGATGTAGCTCACGCCGTTGAACTTCGTCGTATGCCGGCGATTCCACAGACCATGCAGATCCACAGATTCGCCATTCGCGCTCTTCGCCTTCAGTCCCTTGGGGACCACGGTAAACGCACAACGCGTCCCCGTGAAACCCGCCGTCTTGCTGAAGCTGCGGAACTCGATCGCGACATCGCGAGCTCCCTCGATCTCGTAGATCGAATGCGGGATCGACGAATCGGTGATGTACGCTTCGTAAGCCGCATCGAAGAAGATGATCGTGTCGTTCGCGCGAGCGTAATCGACGAACTTCTTGAGCGTCTCTTTCGTCGCCACCGTCCCTGTCGGGTTGTTGGGATAACAGAGGTACAACAGATCAACTTTACCGCTGGGAAGATCCGGCGTGAAATTGTTAGCCGCGGTGACAGGCAGATAGACCAGCCCTGCATAGCGACCGGTTTCATCGGAGGCACCGGTTCGCCCCGCCATCACATTGGTATCGACGTAGACTGGGTAAACTGGGTCAGTCACTGCGACAACATTAGCACTGCCGAAGATATCCAGAATGTTGCCAGTGTCACACTTCGAACCATCTGATACGAAGATTTCGTCCGCGGCAACATTAGCCCCCCGGCTCTGGAAGTCATTGGTTGCGATCGCGTTCCGCAGGAAATCAAAGCCCTGCTCGGGTCCGTAGCCCCGGAATGTTTCCCGTTTCCCCATTTCATCGACGGCCTTGTGCATCGCATCAATGCACGCCGTCGGCAACGGCTCGGTCACATCGCCAATCCCCATCCGAATGATCTTCGCCGCAGGATTCTCAGAGGCAAACTTGGCAACTCGTCGGCCAATTTCAGGAAAGAGGTATCC
>CBIHQO010000688.1:0-4164 GCA_966211735.1 uncultured Schlesneria sp. | reverse complement strand
AGCGCGAAGGGCACGTGGTGACCGTGGCTAACAATGGTGTGGAAGCGGTCGAAGCTTTCCAGGCGAGTCCGTTTGACCTGATCCTGATGGATGTGCACATGCCCGAAATGGATGGCCTGCAGGCGACTGCCGCGATTCGTCAGATTGAGGCGACCAAGGGTGGCCACACGCCAATTCTAGCGATGACTGCTCATGCTCTGACGGGTGATCGCGAACGATGTCTTGCCGCAGGCATGGATGGATACCTCGCCAAGCCCGTTCGATTGAATGATCTGCTGCGGGCGATTCCTGAGGTCTGCGAATCGGTTTGAAGGCTTCAAGCCGTTGCGGTCCGGTCATTCGCTCTCGGCGTGTTGACGACCATTCCCATTCAACAGCGAATCCGCAATCACAGGGTGGCGCCAAGCTGGGGAAACGTGGCAATTCGGCAACGCATCGCGAACCAGCGGATGTCCCTCTCGATACATTCTGGTCCCGAACAGGCTCAGCTTCTGCAAGCCTTGCATCGCCTTGAGATCGTCCACGCCCGCAGTCGAAACCTTGGTACATTCCAAGTCAAGCTCTTCAAGATTGCGCAGCTTCTTCATCGTTATCAGTCCAGCGTTTCCGACTAACGTATTGTCCAAGCTTAACCAATTGAGATTCTCCAGACGGGATAGATGCTGTAGCCCCGCGTCTCCAATCCTGGTGCCATTGAGGTGGAGAACACGCAGATTATTCAGCCGCGAGAGGTGTCGTAGACCGTCATCGCTGATGTCAGTTTTATCAAGGTGCAGGACCTGCAACTCTTCTAGATCACTCAGTGCCTCGAGACCGGCGTCCGTTATATCCGTCCGTTCCAAGTGCAGGACACGCAGCCGCTTTAAGTGCCTGAGATGCTTGATGCCGATATCAGTTACCTTCGTGCCGTACAGATCCAACACTTCGACGCGGTTCAGTGTGCTAATCTCTTTGACCAGTTCGTCCGTAACGGCTTTTTCTCTGAGATTAATGAGGCGAGCCCGGTCGAAGACCATGAGGGTCCCCTGCAGTGGCTTGAGTAGCCAGTCTGGATCGTACCGTTCCGAGTCGACCAGCCCAGAGATCGCCTCGATTTTCGCCAGGATCCGTTGTTCATGACAAGACGGCATCCAAACCCAAACCCAGACGTAAACCACCGGCAGCAGCACGGTGATAGCTGAGATCCACACGAATTTCCGTCGTAAAATGGAAGCCATGATGATCTGGGGCGAAGTAAACAATTCGACGTGAAGGTTGTAACCTACGCTTCATTAGACTCGCCGTCAATTGCATCATTGCAGCGGTTTGCCGCAGTAAACCAAGACAAAACGTCGTCGCTACGGCGACTCCGGTGGACAGTAAATCGACACCCAGGTCGCGAACGCCGCTGATCTGTCGGCTTGAAAGTCGATGCGTCATCTGATTTCATGCCGCGCGGGAGCGACTTCCGCTCCCATTTATCTTTAAGGCACCTACTAGGAATCAGACTCGAATGGCAAAGAAAAAGTCTGTGAAAAAAGCGATCAAGAAGCCCGTACGCCTGGAGCGAATTGTCTTGCGAACCGGCGAGGCGCTGGTAGAAGCCGAGCCAGCCTATTCGGCCGCCGAACCTGAGGTCGTGATCGGTGAACTGGACGGCCCGGTCGGTTTTGCGATCGCGAACTTGATCGGTGATCAGTCGCGCGGCCACTCGCGAGTCTTCGCCATTCTCAATTGCGATGTGCAAGTTCGCCCTGTGACCTTGATGGTCAGCAAAGTCACGGTCACCAGCACGAAATACACCAACATCCTGATGGGATCGGTCCAGGCCGGGATCGCCAACGGTGTCCTGGACGCCGTTCGAGCGGGCGATATCCCCAAGGAAAAAGCGAACGACCTGGGGATCATCGTCTCGGTCTGGCTGGACCCCAGCGTGACCGAGGTGGAAGTCGATCACAACATCCTGTTTGAAACGAACCGCCAGGCGACGGCGAAGGCGATTCATAAGGCGATGCACAATGAACCTGGTATCGACTGGCTGCTGAAGAACCAGGCGAACGTCACACATTACTTCCATCAACTGGGGGTGGAGAAGAAGCTGTAGCAGCAAATCGTCCCGAAGCGATCTGATTGCAAACGCGTCGCATCACATCGTTGATGCGACGCTTTCAGACCCATTCTCCGTGGGTTCCGGCAGAGCGATTGGTTCGACATCGACGGAAACTGACATCGTGTGAGTTCCCCCGCCGACGAACACGCCCTTGATGGGGCAGACGTCGGTGTAGTCGCGGCCCCAGGCCACGGTGATGTGATCTAAGTTGATGAAGCAGTCATTGGTGGGATCGACATCGACCCAGCCGATCTCGTTGCAAAAGACTGATAACCAGGCGTGTGACGCATCGGCACCGATCAAGCGCGGTTTGCCCGGCGGCGGAATCGTGCGGAGATAGCCGCTGACATACCGAGCAGGCAGGCCAATCGAACGCAAGCAGCCGATCTGCAAATGGGCAAAATCCTGGCAGACGCCCCGTCGCAATTCTAATACTTCTTCCAGCGGAGTGTTCACCGTGGTCGCTCGCGGATCGTACTTGAAATCCTTGTGGATTCGCGTCGTCAACTCGCCGATCGCTTCGAGTATCGGCCGACCGGCGGGAAACGAGGGTTCCGCATAGTCACGAAGATCCGGAGAGGCCAGGACTGAGGGTGAGTTGAACAGAAATTGCAGGGCCTCCAGGCGATCTTGATCCTGGGTCTGGCGAATGCCGTCTCGAATGATCTCCCATGCGGGGGATTTTGCGGAAGCGGTCACTTCACGTTCACGCACATCCACGCGACTGGTGGACGAGACACTTAGACGTCGATGTCCTTCAGGAATCGAAAACGAATGCACCAGATTGCCGAAGTAATCATGACGACGGCTGACGACATCGGGATGAGGTTTAATGTGCAATCGCGAGTTGTAGCACGACTGTGAGGCTGTATCACGAGGTGTCAGATGCACCTCGTTGTGGCAGACCGGCACCGTTTCACCATACCGATAGGTCGTGGTATGTGTGATTTTGTAGGTCGCAGTCTTGATGACGTTGCTCATTTCTAAAAGTCGATTGGCACAGATCAATCAGTCGCGGAACCCGCGAGGTCAGTCAGGGCAATGTCGAATCGCCCCTCATTCCAGCCGGCAATCCAGATTCGTCCGGGGCCTTTGATCGGAACTCGGTCAACTGCCGTGTCAAGCCCGCATGAATCAGGTACTTTGACGATATCACATCCGACAGTCGCGGCAACTGCGACGCGATCTTCCCCAGCATTTTATCCAGATTCTGCCGTTCGTCAGGGGCTCGCATCCGAGCGAGTCTTTCCGCCGAGAGCATCCGCACGCTGGTCAGCGCCGACAAGCCAATCCGCTGTTCTTCGCCGATCAGCGGCAGGTTCGGATCGCGCGGCAGGTTGTCGACATGCTCGCACAATAGTACAAGCTGTGATGCCAGCGAACGCGGGTTCGTTTCATCGGTAATCAAGAGATCCAGGACCGCTGCCAACTGCAGATTGTTCAGATATCGCACGCGATAGGTGATCGAGCAGTCGGCGACTTCGAGCACCGCGTCGAGGACCGGTGCCTCGCGATCTTCCAGCGGCAACAGCAGGTTGCGAACCAGCATGATCGTATGCATGGAACGCTCGATACGTCGTCCGAGGTCCAGAAAGCGCCAACCCAACGTGCGCGTCATGCTTTCGGAGACCAAGCCGCTGAAAGCCAGCAGGTCGATAATCAATCGGTTGAGTTGTTCCAGCAGCCGGTTCAAGTCGGACTGTGCGAACTCTCGACGGCCAACGAATTCGTGATAGATGCGATTGATCAGACGCCAGCTATCGTTCGACAGGCGTTCACGAACCAGCGAAGCCGTGCGATTCATCGACGTGAGCGTGGATCGCAAACTGGAGGCTTCAGTGTCGCTATACACCGCCATTGGCAGTGCGACTTCGATTGCCGGCAGATGCTGACGCATGTCTTCCACAGCATAGCCCGGTTCGATCTGCCCAATTTCCGCCAGGCCCCGCAGCAAGACCGAGACTTCTGGCGAATTGCCAGCGACGGCTTCACCAGTCATCCGCGCAATCGTGGTTCTGAGCAGGCGAGTGGCCCCCTCGGCACGTTCGGCATGGCGACCCAACCAATATAAGTTG